>JAITDS010000081.1 GCA_031282435.1 Spirochaetaceae bacterium | reverse complement strand
CAATCTCGCCATCTTCATAAATCTGCCGCGCAACTTTTGTCGAGGGACTACTGTCATCATGTATTTTTCTGTTATAGTAAAGGTGCACCCAAGCATATTTTGAAAAATCGCTTTCTAATAACTGAACCGCTTCATCAGGCGTATAATTTAATTCTTGAGCGTTAGCATATATAGCACAGAGCATGACAACCACAATAGAAAAAACTGAAATTTTCATAAAAAGCTCCTCACATAAATATCAATTACATAATTTTGACGCAATAAAAGAAAAAAATCAATAGACTTTTTATGAATTCCGGCAGTTCCGGTTTCGGAGAAATTCAAGGTTTTACACGGGTTCAACGTAATATATTGGCATTTTGGGCGCATTTTTGCCCGCTTTTAGAAAATTCTAAAAGCGGGCAAAAACCGGGCTTTTCGGGGCTCCGCTATCGCTCCGGCCACGCCGCTTCGCGCCGTGTCTGCTCGCCGCTACGCGGCGGCACCCCTACAATCCCGTTGCGCGAATCAAGCCGCTTTAGCGGCTTGATTTTTCTGAGTTTGCGCGGAGCGCAAACTCAAGTTGTTTAAGGAGAGCGCTTTCAGCGGTTTGATTTTACGAAGTTGACAGCATAAAAGGTATCTGCTTTCAGGGCGAGCGCATATAAGTTTATAATTCCTTACAGGATAAAGAATTAGCTCATTGGGAGTGTTTCATGCATGATTTTATAATTCTTTATAGGATAATGAGATACGATTTTATATGCGCTCGCCCTGTATCTGCTTTGTAAACATTTTGTAAACCGGCTTTTCGCTACCGGCTTTTTCAGATACGTCTGTTAAATAACCGGCTTTTTAACAAACTAACCGCTGTCAGTCAGCCTGCAAATCTAGGAACAGCTCACCCTGCGAACTTGAAGGCGCGGCGGGCGAGTCTTTGGCGGACGGCTGTTTTGCCGGTGTTTTTCGTTGTTTTACAACTATATCAGCCGGTTTTTCGGCGCATTTTGCTTCCAGCATTAATTGTTCCGCCCGCAATAAAACCTCTTTAGGAACTCCGGCAAGCCGCGCGACGTGTATCCCGTACGATTCGGCGGCGGCCCCTTCTACAAGGCGGCGGCGGAACACTATTTCACCGTCGCTCTCTTCTACAAGAAGAGAGCGGTTCACAAGACGCGGATGTTTAAGAGCCGCAAGTTCATGGTAATGGGTGGCAAAAAGAGCGCGGCACCGTATGACATTCAACAAATATTCACTTACGGCCTGCGCTATTGCCAACCCGTCCCTTGTTCCGGTACCGCGCCCTACCTCGTCCATGATGACAAGACTCCGGCTTGTCGCCGAATTCAAAATGGCGGCGGTTTCCAGCATCTCCGTAAGAAAAGTCGATTCTCCGCGCGCCAAATTATCCGAAGCTCCAACCCGGCAATAAATTCTGTCGGCAATCCCTATCTCGGCGGTTCTGGCAGGCACAAAACTACCCATTTGCGCCATTATCATAATCAACGCCGCCTGCCGTAAATAAGTAGACTTTCCCGCCATGTTCGGGCCTGTTATCAACGCAAAAGCCGCCGCGTCTGTTTTTTCCGGACGAGCGTCAAGGATGATGTCGTTAGGTATGAATTCTCCGCGAGCCAGATTCGCCTCGACAACCGGATGACGGCCTTCAATTATTTTCACACGGTTTAGATTATCAACCGTTGGCCGTATCCACACTCCCGCCGCGGCGGCGCGGGCAAGAGACTGGGCCGTGTCCAGCTCGGCTATGAAATTTGCCGCCGCGCTCATCTCGCCCAAAAGCGACTTGGCCTCCTCCCGCAAAGCCAGAAATAGATTCTTTTCAAGTTCTACAATTTTATCGGACGCGCCGTTTATCTCTGACTCAAGCGCGGCAAGTCTGTCTGTTGTAAAACGCTCTCCGGACACGAGTCCTTGCCGTTTTATAAAATACGGCGGAATTTTTGAAAGCTGATTCACGGCAACTTCAAAATAGTAGCCCAAAAGCCGGTTGTAGCGTATCTTTAAGTTCGATATACCGGTTTTTTGCCGCTCTTCTTCAAGGTATTTCTCTAAAAGAGCGCGGCCATTGTCCCTAAGTTCATGCAAGGCATCTAATTCGGCATTAAAACCGGGTCTTATTAGCTTGCCTTCCGTTAAAAGCACCGAAGGTTCATCGCATATTCCTTTTTCAAGCGTTTCTTTTAGAGCCATAAGACACGAAAAGGCCGTTTTATTGAATGAAATAGCATCTTCCGACTCAAATTGCAGTGTTTTATATGCCCTGTTTTCAGTTTTTTGAGCTTCATCAAGGGTTTGACAGCATTTTTCAAGTGAAGAAAGCGCGTTTTTCAATGAAAGCATATCTTTACCGTGCGCGCGGCCCATAGCGATTCGGGAAGAAAGCCGCTCAAAGTCCGGCATTCCTCCGAGTATTCCGCGCAAAGATGATAAAGTTTTTTGACCGTGGTAAAAAACATCTACCATGTTTAAGCGTTTTTCTATTTTAGATATGTCCCGTAGCGGGTGGGCAACGCGCCTTTTAAGCAGCCGGCGTCCCATCGCGGTCTTTGTCTCGTCCAATGTCTCAAGCAGTGAAAAATGAAAGCCGCCGTCTTGCAGGTTGCGAAGCAGTTCGAGGTTGCGGCGGCTTGCCTCGTCAATCCAGACCAATTCATTTTCGCTGTACAATGTCAGGCGGCGTACGTGCGGTATACGGCTTTTTGCCGCCTCGTCAAGGTATGAAAGTAACGCTCCGGCGGCTGTCAACTCCGGGGCAAGACGCAGTTTGCCAAGTTCCGCGGCAAACGTATTTCCAAATTGCCGGTGAAGACGCGCCGCGCTTCGCTCAGAATCAAATAACCAGTCGGCCCAGCGGTTTATCACTATCCCGCGCCGTTCATCAAGGGCGCGGGCTATCGATGTTTTTTCACGCAGCAGCGCTTCCGCAACGACTATTTCTTTTATATCAAGGCGTTCCAGTTCTTGCCTTAGCCGTGAGTCCGCGTCTTTCCATGGGAAAGACGCGGCGCAAAATTCTCCGGTTGAAAGGTCTATGTACGCAAATGCCAGCGCCTGCTCCGCCCCAAAAAGGCACGCAAGGTAGTTTGCGCTGCCGCGGTCAAGATATTCTTCGTCTACTGTGGTGCCGGGACTTATGACTTCGATTACTTCACGTTCAATTAGAGTCTTACCTTTGGCCGCCTCTCCTACTTGCTCGCAAATAGCGATTTTTTTTCCGCATTTTAGCAGACGGGCTATGTACGAGCGCGCGGCATGGTAGGGTACGCCGCACATCGGCAAGTCGTTGCGACGGGTTAATGTGAGGTTTAACAGCGCGGAGACTTCCAGCGCGTCCTCGGCAAACATTTCATAAAAATCACCCAGCCGAAAAAAAAGTACGTCCCCTTGGTGTTCTTTTTTTATTCGTCTGTACTGCGCAAGCATAGGGGAATCGGCATCATCAGTTTTCATGTTTTTCTTTATAACATAATATCACCCCTTTTCCCACCATGCCGGCGGCGGCTTGCCCCTAACTTGATGCAAACTCCGTAAAATCAATCCGCTGAAAGCGGTCCTTAAACAACTGGAGTTTGCGCTCCGCGCAAACTCAGAAAGCTCAACGCGCTTGCGCGTTGAGCCGCGCAACGGGATTGTAGGGGTGCCGCCGCGTAGCGGCGGGCAGACGCGGCGCCCCCGCATGGGGCGCCGTGGCCGGAGCGACAGCGTAGCCCCGAAAAGCCCGGTTCCCGGCGCGGAGCGCCGGGAATGCGCCCAAATTAAAAAAATATTTGTAATGCTAAAATTACCGCCCTGTGAGCGCTGGTGGCTTGACTTTTTTATGCGGCTATTTATTATTACAGTCAACTTGAATACAATTTATGAAGGAATAAACGATTTTGCAGACCATAATGTCCATATTGAGCGGCGTACTAAATATTTTTTCACTGTTAATTTTCATACGCATAATACTTTCATGGTTCGGGGGCGGCGGCGGACTTGGAAAACCGTTTCACTTACTCTGCGGCATCACAGACCCCTATTTAAATTATTTCCGCCGCTTTAGAATACTGCGGGCCGGCGGCATAGATTTTTCGCCAATCGCGGCGCTCGCCGTTCTTTCCATTGTAAACAATGTAGTTGCCACTATAGCGCGGTTTGGACGGATAAGCATAGGAATAATTTTAGCGCTTAGTCTAGGCATCCTCTGGTCGGCGGCCTCTTTTATCGCAGGTTTTTTAATTCTTGTACTAACGCTTCGCCTAATAGCTTATATCATAAGCGCCAATGTATACACTCCTTTTTGGCAGGTAATTGACACATTTGCCGCGCCGGTTCAATTCCGCATAAGCAGAATTTTCTTTCGGGGCAGAATAGTTCATTACTTGACGGGCTTAATTATATCGATAGCGTTTTTATTAATTTTAGTAATCGCGCTCGGCGTACTAACAGGCATTTTGGAGAATCTCTTCATAAAAATGCCAATTTAGCGCGTTTGAAAACGGCGCTCATACTATTCCGGAAACCATACCGGAAGCCGCCGCTTTACTCCGCCTGATATTCCGCCCGCCGTCCGCCGGAGCGGAGTTAAAACGCCGCGCTTAATTGTATTTTCAGAAGGAAAAGAATTGTTTTTACGGGAATTGTCGGTATCTGCCGGAAATGTAAAAGGAATTGGCCCCGCTACAATAAAATCTCTCGCAAAAATGGGAATATACAATGTCGCGCAGATACTGTGCCATTATCCGCGGGACTGGGAAAACCGAAGCCGGATAGTCCCTCTGGCCGATTTTGACAAAGGAAAAGTTTGTACGCTCGTAACAGTAATCCGAAATGAATGGCGGCAGTTCGGAAAAACAAAAACACTTAAAGTGCATATCGAAGACGGCAGTTCCCGCGCGGCGCTTGTCTGCTTTAACCGGCCTTTTCTGGAAAAACAACTTATACCCGGACAACGCTACTATTTGTTTGGAACTTTTTCTTACAAATACGGGGAGTTGCAGTCAAGTTCATTCGAATTTGAGGCCGCCCCCCCTCCGCAGACGGCGGCTTCAGAAAACAAGACGTTCCCGCAAACAGTGCCGGAAAACTCCGGCGGCGAAAAAGATTTTTTTAGAATATTGCCGGTATACCCACTTAGCGCGGGTCTTACACAAAACTATATGCGCGCTCTGATGCGTAACACGCTCCGTCAGTACGCCGCGCCGCTTGAAAATGAATTGCCCGAAACATTAATAAAACGAGACGGCCTTCTTTCAAAAGCGCGCGCGCTCGCGGCCCTGCATTTTCCGGCAAACATTGAGCAGCTTGAACTTGCCAAAAAAACCTGCATTTACGAAGAACTTTTTTATCTGGAAATTATAGTTGGAAAACGCGCCCTTGAAAGGAAGAACACGTCGTCCGCCGCCGTTTCGGCTGTATATCCCGGCAGGCAAAGCGCCGCCCAAACTAACGCCGTAAACGCCGCCGGACAAGTTGTTGAACACGCGGCAGAACACGCCGTCATTGGAAAAAGAGAAAAAAACTTTACCGCCTTGCAGCAACGTCTAATTGAACGACTGCCGTTCAAACTAACAAGCGGACAAGAAGCGGCGGTTTTTGATATTAACCAAGACATGGACAGCCCCTACCCCATGGCCCGCCTTTTGCAGGGAGACGTAGGCTCCGGCAAGACCCTTGTATCGTTTTTAGCGGCGTTAAAGGCGGTGGAAAAAGGAACGCAAGCGGCAATAATGGCCCCTACGGAGCTTTTGGCTCATCAACACGCCGAAAACGCGGCGCGTCTGCTGGAACCGCTCGGTATTCATGTGGCGTTTCTTACCGGAAACATTAAAACGTCGGGGCGCAGTCAACTTTTGAAATCGCTTGCTTCGGGCGACATCGACATCGTACTCGGCACCCACGCGCTTTTTTCGAAAAACGTGGTATACAAGAACCTATCCCTTGTAATAATTGATGAACAGCACCGCTTCGGCGTTACACAGCGTCAAGCCATACTCGCAAAAGGGGAACAGTGCGACCTTCTGATGATGAGCGCGACGCCGATACCGCGCACACTTGCGTTGACCGTTTTCGGCGATATGGATGTTTCCGTTATTAAAGACCTGCCGCCGGGCAGGAAACCTATCGAAACTCATCTTGCGAAAGTATCTAACGAAAAAAAAGTATACGACTTTGTGCGGCTCGAACTTGCCAAAGGCAGACAAGCCTACTTCGTCTATCCGCTGATTGAAGCGGTAGAAACCGAAGGCGAGCTTCCGTTGAGTTTTTTGAAAGACGCTGAATCCATGGCGGAACGTCTTGCGAAAGAAGTGTTCCCCGGCGTGAAAACAGCCCTAGTTCATTCAAAAATCGCCGAGGAGCAGAAGAAACAAATCATGGAATCGTTTCGTAAAGGCGATACAAAAATCCTTGTGGCCACAAGCGTTGTCGAAGTAGGCGTTGACGTTCCAAACGCAAGCTGCATGGTGATAGAACACGCGGAACGTTTTGGACTTTCCGCTCTGCATCAATTACGCGGACGGGTGGGACGAGGCGGCGGGCAGTCTTTTTGTTTTTTGGTCTATTCCGATGAGCTGACGGAGGACGGCAAACAGCGTCTTAAAGTAATGCTTGAAAACCACGACGGTTTTGTGATTGCCGAAGAAGACCTTAAACTGAGGGGGCCGGGGCAGATAATGGGAACAGAACAGTCGGGCTATCTCAAACTCGGCATAGCCGACCCTGTCCGCGATGCCGTCTGCCTGTCCCGCGCCCGCGAGGACGCTTTCGCTATTTTAGAACAAGACCCGGCGCTGTTGCTCCCTGAACATCTGGTAATAGACTCCGTTCTGCGCCGCGCTCCGCCGTTTCTGGACACCGGTTTGTAAACTACCCCCCCCCCCCCATCGGTGGTGGTTTGGTTTCCCGATAACAAAGGTGCCGGGTAGTTACCAATAATTTCAGGACATAATCCAATGTGTATAGTCTCAGAAAGAAATAGGACACCCGCGCCATAAGAGGCGGCCTGATGTAGAATGGAAATTGAAAAGAAATCTATTTTACAGAGGTACGCCCCATGAAAGGCAAAATCGGATGTCCTACAAGAATTGTAACACCAATTCCCTAT
>JAITDS010000073.1 GCA_031282435.1 Spirochaetaceae bacterium | reverse complement strand
GAGGAAAGGGCTGCGTTTTTCAAAAACAGAACAGACGCGTAAAATAGTTGTCGCCCTTGCTATAAACGTCTGGTTTTTTGGAAGAGTATGCTTGTTCCAGTAATTCTAGAACACCACCGACTTCCTCTATAACTGCCGCCGCTTCCATCAGCGTCCGCGCCGGTTTCTTATCCAACTCCGCCATTATTGCTTCCCGAAAATCTTCCGTCCCGCTTCTCCGGCGATAGACCGTGTCCGCAAATATATCCTGAATGTTTCCTGACTCTGTTAACGCGCCGTATTTTTTCACCGTTACCCGGGAAACCCCGAGTTTATCGACAATGACCTTCCTGTCAGTTCCAAATAACAGCAGTAATACGCGGAATAACCGCTTTGCCAATATTATCCCTGTCTTTCCTTCGGCAATTGCCATGAACTCTTTTATTTTATCCATGTTTGTATCCCTCCCGGCTATGGAGAATATGTCACAATATTATTTTTGTCTATAGATAATTGTCATTTCCATGGCTAAAGCAGTATATATTTCTTTTGAGACGTATAACCGTGAGAAGGGAAAAATTATTTACAAAAACAGTCGGATAACGGACAAACTGGTAACCAAAGAGAATGCCATGCTGCTGGTAGTCTGCGCCCGCGCCCGGTGAAAGATAGAGAATGAGAATAACAATGGCCTTAAGAATTGCGGATACCACATGGAACATAATGTGGAAACAAAGTTTCCAACGGGCATGGTGAGAACCATGCTTGTAAGATATATTGTATTTTGAATCTTTTGGCGTTCTTGGTTCATGGGTTGATGATACTGTGTGATGAAAACTTTCAGAAAGCGCGTTCGTACTTCGGGAGGAGAGCGGAATTCTACAATGCTTTGAATACCTTCTTCCGGGCATTTGAGTTCCAAAGCCGGGATGATTTCCTGCTGTTTATTATCACTCATGCCAGAGGCGGCTAAAAGTAAAATTGCTGGGGACATTTCTATTGCGTCTTGACAATGCCTGATGCGGACACTTGACTTAAAACTTTGATAAATGGGATACTGCATTTGCTTCATTGGGCGCGGAGGGTAGGCCAGTGGTTAAGCCACCAGTTTTGGGAACTGGACACCGGGGGTTCAAATCCCCCCTCTCCGAATTAAGAACTCGTGTTCAAAAACGTTTAAGTAAGGTATGGAAATGCGAAATCATAAACATATTTTCCTCATGCTCTGTCTTAATCTCATAATCCTTTGATAACCTGCGATTCGCCCGATTAAAAGTCCGTTCAACTCCCCGGCGCAACGGAAGTACTTCAAACTCCGCTTTTATACGCTTTGTAATATCTACTCCGACTCCAAGTTGCTTTAAAGCCGCTTCTTCAAAGGATTTTCTATACCCCTCGTCACCGCAAAACCTCTGAATACTCATATATTTCGCATACGCCTTCTTTGCCGGATTTATCCCTGATTTTGTGTCATGTATGTTCGCGGCATGAACTGAAACGGCAAGAAGATTGCCCGTTATGCCCGCTACTATATGCCGTTTACGCCCTTTGACTTTTTTTTCCGCCGTCGAAACCCCTCTGTTCACAAGCCAATGTTGTCTTCGCGCTTTGCGAATCTATAATTCCGTAAGTAGGAGAGGCTTTACGTCCGGCCCCCTCGCGAGTTTTTTTACCAAAACGTCCATAGCTTTTTCCCGTTTGCCGGACTTTACGGCGCGTCGGTAGAACGACCAAACCGTGTCATGCGGGGGAAAATCCTTTGGAAGCAAACGCCACCGGCAGCCGGTTTTAACCGGATACAATACGGCGTTTGTCAAATCCCGCTTGGAATGTTTGACAAGATGACGACCCTTATTACTTCTAAAAACAGGCTCTATCATTTCCCGTTGTTTATCCGTTAAGTCCGTGCTATATCCCATAAACACGCCTCCTTTTTCTGTTATATGCTATATATCGACTGTTTTTAAAATTATTGAACACTGGTTCTTAGATTGGTTTATGCGGACGAGATAGAATTACCTGCTCCTCCTAAGAAAACACATTGGGAGCCGTTCTTACTTCCAGCGGGAGAACCATTAAATATTACTGTTCATGCTTACTATCAACAGTCAAACTCATCAAATGACGGATTACTTGTAGCGCTAGTATCATCCGCTATAACATCATCCCGCAGTGTAGATAGGGACGTGTCGTTTGAATGTCCGCCGTTAGAAGCAGGTAAAAACTACAAATTGGAATTTCGTAAAGGAGGCGGAAAAACCGGAAGCAACCTTCTGGTGTTAACGGATACATCCACAAGACAAATTATTTACAGATTAGAATTTGAAAGTAAATGATGTAGTCGTTCTACTTTACAATACCAAAAACATATTGGACTTGTTCGCCAACTCGGTTGGTTGTCGCCCAAGTCCTTGCAAAATGCGCGGCATTTTGCGTTTTCAAGCGGAAGTTGGCCAAGCAATGCTTGGCTTGCGGAAACTGAAGTTTCCGAACAACTCTATTAAACTAAGAGATACGGCATACGATGAGATATTTAGGAAGCGTGTAATTGAATATAAAGATGGGGGGGGGGGTAGTGTAAGACGCGCTTGCGACACTCGCCCCCTTTAATGTTACAATCGTCCGCGGGCTATGCGGATTTACACACGGAAGTCAAGGCCCCTGTTCTGATGAAGGGCGGGGCAGGAAAGCCGCCGGCGGCTTCAACGCGGAGCGCAATTGCTCCATTGGCTTTCCGCCGCCTTTTTTTATGGTTTTTGCCGCGGCTATGAAGGCACGCAGGTCCCCGCCTGACTCGTCATACAATTCTTTAAGCTCGCTGCCGCCGGCATAGTAAAGGCGGTATAATTCCAGATAGGCGTTGTTAATTGTCATTTCAGAGAAAGCGCGGTAGCGGCCGGAGTGAAAGCGCGTTTCGTACTCGTCCGCGAAACGTGTCTGCGCGGCGGCGATAATTTTTTCTTTTTGCTCAAGTTTTTCTTCGCGCGGAATCCCGCTTTTATAGACAGAGTCGAGTTCTGATATTAATTCTTGTATAAACGTAACGTAAGCGGCATTATCAAGGCTCGAATACGTTATGTTTTCCATTTGCGGACTGTCGTTACCGTAGCGGTTTTCTATGTACAGCCGCGCCCCCTCACTGCCTATAAACTCGGCCAATTCTTCGTTAAACTGCATATTGTCTTTTATAAAAACTGTGGCGTGTACCAGTTCGTGTATTAAAAGATTAGCCATGCGTTCCGGCGAATAATCGCGCATGAAGGAATACAGCGGGTCGGAAAACCAGCCCAGCGTACTGAATGCGTCAACCGGACGTATCCATACGTCTAAATCTTTACGCCTCAATTTTTCCGCTTCTTTACGCGCATCGTCCGTGATAAAAAAACCTTTGTACGGAACGCTTCCTACAATCGGAAAACGCCACTCGTAGCGCTTAAAAGAATCTTTTGCGGAGGCGGAAACTATCGCGGCCAAATAATCACGGTCTATATCCACATATCTTGCATAATTTTTTGTTTCGTTAAGCCCCAGATACTCAACGGCAAAGCGCCTTATGTCTGTTACAAGCTCCACAAATTCTATGTTTTCTTGCGGCGGGTTATTTCCTTCTATCAGCGAATCGAGCGGAACAGCCCGCCCTAAGTATCCCAGCATAATGCCGCCCTGTTTTAACGTGTAGCAAGCCGAAAATGTCATTGAAACCAGCAGTAAAAACAGAGCGGCGGCAAGCACCGGAAAAAAACAAAAAAAAGTATTCGTCCTCATAAACTCTCTATAATTTTCTATAAATTTTTATTCGCAACGGGGTCTAATACCCCGCCGCGGAGCGCGCGCGCTCCGCGGCGGTGAGCTTCATTTCTCGTACAATACGCCGTTTTCAAATATTTTGTTAGCCTGCTTTATATACTGCTCTGAAATCTCGATATTACAATTCTTGGCGGAATCTAAGTCGAGTAAAAAGTCGGTTTCCGACGGGCCTGAGAGGAGTTTTACCGGTATTGTATCGCTCTTTTTTCCGTTTAGTATTTCCGCGATAATGCCGGCCGTGGCGATTCCCGCTTTGTAATAATTAAAGCCGGTCGCTATCATACAGCCGCCGTTCAGAGCGCCGGTTACGTCGCCTGAAAATATTGGTTTTTTAGCGTCGTTAAATATTTTGATAATTGCCTGCAAACCTGAGAAAACGGTGTTATCCGTGCTTAAATAGAGGCCGTCAACGCGGTTCACGATTGACTGCGCCGCCTGCCGTACTTCCGCCGAAGAATTTATGGATTGTGAAATTAATTGTATGCCGTTTTTTTCACACCCGCTCCGCACTAATTCCAGCGCCGCAGCCGAATTCGCTTCCGAAGCCGTGTAAATGTACCCCAAGGTATTGATATTCGCTATTTCTTTGAAAAGGGTGATATGCGCCACTGTGGGTATCGCGTCTGAAAGTCCTGTAACGTTGCCTTCACCGTGTTCGAGCGTTCTTACCAGTCCCGCTCCTACGGGGTCCGTAACTGTCGCGAAAACAACCGGTATGTCTTTTATCGTGTTTGCAAGGGCCTGCGCTGTTGGCGTAGCTATGCCGACAGCGATGTCAACGTTTTCCGCCTTGAATTTGGCGGCAATTTGCGCGGCGGTGCTCATATCGCCGTTGGCGTTCTGTAAATCGTAATCCGCCTTAACGTTCAGTTCGGCCAAGCCGTCCTGTATTCCTTGTTCAACCGCGTCAAGCGCCGGATGCTGCGTTACCTTAGCAATTCCGATTTTAACCGCCGGTTTTATTTCGCCGTTTTTGTTTTTTGTCTTATCACAAGAACAAACTCCGGCAAGCGCCGCCATCACGCAGGCGTAAAAAACTATCTTTTTCATATTGCTCCTCCATTCGGCTTAGATTATTTCGCCGCTGTTTCTATATACAGTAACACGCATTTCTCAAACCTGCTAGAGGGCGGCCCGCAAGCGGCTTTCCCGCTTTGCGGTTTAGCGGATAAGGGCCATTGGCTCACGAGATATATTCGCGGACATTAAAGGGGGGCGCTATTTCCATACTGGCGGCGCAAATTATAAACTAAATTGTTGGAGTTTCGCAAAAGCAGGGCGTAGCCCTGCGACCGAAACTCCCTAAGCAAGCGCGTAAGCGCTTGCGACGCGCCCCCCTGTCTTCATCCCGCGCCGCCCGCAAGCGGGCTTAGGCGGTATTCCGCCACCCCCCGGCCACCCGCCAGCGGGTTTCCAGCCCTGCCTTCAACAAGCAAAGGGCGCTTGGCATACGCGGCTGTAGACTACGGCCCACCCCGCAAGCGGCTTTCCTGTTAAGCGCAAGAGATGAACCCGACTGGCCGGCTAAGGGGGCGGCTATTCGAGGGCGGTCTTTAGTAAAATACGTGTGTATTCACTGCGCGGATTGCGGAATATATCCCGCGCCGCGCCGGCTTCCACGATTTTACCGGCGCGCATGATTATCAACGAATGGCAAAGGCTGCGAATTATCCGCAGGTCATGGCTGATGAATAGATACGAAAACCCGTGTTTTTCCTGCAAGGAACGAAGCAAGGCCACTACCTGAAACTGAGTAGCGCGGTCAAGGCTGGAGGTCGGCTCGTCAAGAGCCAGAATCTCAGGCGACATGACAAGAGCGCGCGCCAACGCTATACGCTGGCGCTGACCGCCGGAAAATTCGTTAGGATAGCGGTCTAGGAAACTATGATCGCTCAAGCCCACTTCGCGCATAGCGGACATAACACGAGATTCACGCTCCTTTTTTGACCCGATATTGTGTATCAAAAGGCCCTCGCCTACGATATTCCGAATCGTCATACGCGGCGACAAAGACCCGTAAGGATCCTGAAAGATAATTTGCGTCTTTCCACGCATAGGACGCAAAGATTTTTCATCTAAATCCTGAATTTCCCGCCCGTCAATCGTTATGATGCCTTCACTTTTACGCAAACGAAGCAGTGCCAGAGCCAAAGTTGACTTACCGCTGCCGCTTTCACCCGCCACCCCAAGCGTTTCGCCTTTTCGAAGCGTAAAATTCACATCGTCAACGGCCTTGATATACGAAACCGTACGCCGGAAAAATCCTTTTTTCACCGGAAAGTACACTTTAAGGCCGCTTACCGAAGCGGCCACAGGCGCGTCCGGCTTAGGCACGGGACTTTCGGCGTTAAAATCGCTGTTAATCAACTCTCGCGTATATTTATGTTTGGGATTATTAAAAATACCGGCTGTTTCGCCGCTTTCGATTATACGTCCGTCTTTCATCACGGCGACACGGTCCGCGATACGCCTCGCGAGATTAAGGTCGTGCGTGATGAACAAGGCCGCCATCCCCAACTCGCGCTGTAAAGACCGGATAAGCTCAAGAATCTGCGCCTGAATAGTAACGTCAAGCGCGGTTGTAGGCTCATCGGCTATAAGCAGTTTAGGATGATTTATAAGGGCAATCGCTATCATAACACGCTGACGCTCGCCGCCGGAAAGCTCGTGCGGAAACGCTCCAAGCCGGTTTTCCGCGTCCCGCAGTCCGACCTTGCGCAGCCATTCTATAACAAGCGGTCGCGACTGGGCGGCGTTCAAACCCTGATGAACGGAAAGTGTCTCGGCAAGTTGCTGTTCGATGTGATGTAACGGATTAAGGCTAGTCGCCGGTTCCTGAAAAATCATGCCGATTTCACGCCCGCGTATGGAACGCAGGCCGGCCTCGTCCATTGTAAGAATGTTCCGTCCGTCAAAAAACAATTCGCCGCCGGAATAATCTATCAAAGCCGGATCTTGCAGCCGCAAAAGCGCCTGAGCGCTTACCGTTTTTCCGCTGCCGCTCTCGCCCACAAGCGCGGTAATTTCGTTTTCCGCGATACTAAGGTCTATTCCATGCACGACTTCGACAAAACCCGCAGTGCCGGAACGAAAGGCTGCCCTAAAACCCCGGTATTCAACGAGCATTTTTATTCGCTATCGGGATTTAATACCCCGTTCCTTGTTGCGGGTAGTTTCTCGTTTGCGTAATATTTATCGAACAATACGCGGACGGCTTCCCGGCACTCCGTCTCAAATGCGCGATGCTTTTTCAAAAAATCCGCGCCCTTTTCGGTAAGACGCGCCTCGCCGCCGCCTTTTCCACCCTGCCGGCGCTCGGCTACCGGATACATGAGCCATGCCTCCAAGCTGTTCAACAGTTTCCAGCCCTTGCTGTACGACAGTTCCATATCTTCGCAGGCCCTGCGTACATTTCCCGTCTTTTGAATTGCCTCCAACAGATTTATCATTCCGGGACCGCAAAAGGGCTTGCCGCGTCCGCCCGGAGAGGCTAAGAATACTTTAACAACCGGTTCAACACAATCCATAATATAAATCCTCCATAACACTGCAAGGAAGCGCAAAGCGCGTCGGGCTTTCTAAGTTTAGTTTTCGAGTTTAGCCGCGCAAAACTCAAGGGCGAATACTCATTTTACGCTGAATTTCGGCGGCGCGGTCCGGCGGCAGCAACGAAAACCAGTACGATACAATGGAAGCGGCGCCCTCCGCTTGGGCTATCTCTTCAACCCTTCGCATAACGTCGATGGCGGATTGGTCGTCCATAGCCTCAATTATGGCTACGGCGTTTTGCGGCGGCATACCGTTAAGATAACGGGCAATCTGGTCAATGTTACGCTCACGCGAAGAGGCCTCTTCAGAAAGGGCGTTCATCGAATTTTCACGCTCGTCAAGTCCTTTTTGGCGGTCTTCCAACTCCGCCGACATCTGTTCAATCTGCGCAAGGCGCGTTTGAATATCGCTTTCCTGTTTTTTCATCTCCATTTCACGCAAATCAAGCGTTTCAAGCCGTACCGCCAGACGTTCCGCGTCAATATTCAGCATCTCACCCTTAGAAATAGCGCTCTGAGTTCTGGCTTCCAGTCCCAAACGCCTGTATATTGGGGCAAGCATGGTCTTAATATCAATTACGTTTAGATAATCAAACCAGAGCAGTCCCCCTGCCGAAATCAAAATTATCATAAATAAAAGCAGTAAAGACCGCCCAACATCCCCGCGAGCCATAGAAACTCCTAATATCTGTCCGCAAAGCGATAAAGCCTGCATTTTTGCGCTCTTTTAGGCCGCAAAAATACGAATTTTAGAGGCGTCCTGTTCGTAAGCGCTATGAACGTTGTATTATAGTATAAAGTATCGACCTTTTTCAAACTGAAATTCAAGGTCTCCGCAGGAATGTTCAGCAATTCCGGTTAAAGGTATGAAAAATATTCCTGTTTTGCCGCTTTGGGTTTTGCGCTATGAGCAAACGGGTTTGCAAAATGCAAACCTCGTAAAATCAACGCGCTTGCATTTCAACTGATTTGAGTTTGCGCGGAGCGCAAACTCAGAAAGCTAAACGCGCTTTACCACCATGTTTGGAGTTTTGCGCTCCGCGCAAAACTCCGCAAAATCAAAGCGCAGAAAGCGCTTTGATTCGCGCAAGGGATAGAAGCGGTATGAAAACGCTTGCGTTTTCATAAGAGCGGATAGCCCGGTTTTAACCTGCCATAGACAGGTTAAAATGCGCCCAAATTCCGGTTATCGAATTTAAGCATATCTATTGGGCCTCCGCCCCTCTTGTTGTAAAGGGCAAAGGAGGAAAGCCACTGGCGGGTGACCGCAGTCTACAGCCGCGTATGCCAACGCTATTTTCTTGCTGAAGGCAAAGGAGGAAAAGCGGCTGGCCGCCCACTGGTGGCCGGCTGGTTATTTTGAAATAGCGGCGGCCTTATCCCGCACCCGGCGCAAATGATCGAGGTTTATATCCGGCGGAAGCGTGCAGTCAGCCCCCAGCGCAATGCCTTTGGTGCCGGCTTCTTGTAGGATAGCCGCAGTCTTGGCCTCAATTTCCGGTCTGCCGCCCCGGTACAGAACGTCACGCGTCGTGCTGCCAAAACCGCCAATTACGGGTTTTCCGTTGAACAGTTTTTTACCCTTGCCAAGAGTTTCGTTTTCCACCACGGCGGCCCAGTTAATTATCTGCGCCGGATAGTCAATAAAATGGGACAGCTTGTTGTGAAAGCCTTCGTAACCGCAGATATGCAGGATGTTGTAACGGCTCTTTTTGTTCGCCGCGTCAAGCACCGCGCAGTTTACCGGATCAAGGATATTTTGCCGAAGCCAATCATCAATGCGCTCGTCGTTGATATCCTGAACACTGTAATATATGCCGTCAATTTCCGCCTCGCCCAAAATCCGCTCGACAAGGACAGCCAAATCCCGCGCTACAGTATTCAACGCCCGCGCCGCGGCCTCGCGGTCTTCAATTATAAAATCCGCAAGCCTCTTTCCGTCCGGCAGTTTCCTGCAAAAGCGAAACAGAGTCGCGGGAGAGAACACGTTGTAAAAACTTAACACCTTGCCGTCAAGCATGGCGCGTATGGTTTTGGCAAACTCAACCTGTTTTTCTATCCACTCGTTATTAGCGCCGATAGATTCAATGGCGCCGAACTCCGCCGCGTTACGGGCTTTAATGAAACGTTCATTCGGATAGATGAAGAAGCCGTCCGTCATTATTTTAACAAAATCAGGTTCAAATTCCTCAAAAAACTTTTTGTGTCCGGCAATATTTTGCTGAAAAAGCGCGGGATTCTTAAAACCGTCCGCCTCCGGGTCCTCTATAAAATGAAACCAGAAGCCTACGGGTGTCCGTTCAGGCCGTTCATTGTTAAAAGTCTGTAAAACCAGTTCCCGTTTATCCATTTATGTCTCCTTTCGGCGTAAGGGATCATTGATTTGCGCGAGTTTACATTCATGTAAACGTACATTCATGCGAATCGGCATAGTTCAATGTTTTCTTACGCTGTCAATTCCTCTAAAACTATATTTCCGTTTGTGTAAATACAGATACCGCCGGCGATTTTAAGGCTTTTTTCGGCAATCTCGGCGGCGCTGAGATTGCTGCCGTCCAGATAAGCGAGCGCCGCGGCATACGCGAAATTTCCGCCGGAACCTATCGCTAGGGCGGCTTCGGCAGGCTCTATCACGTCTCCGGTACCGGAAATCAACAGTGTTTTATGAATGTCCGCCGCGAGCAGCAACGCTTCCAGCCGTCTAAGCGAGCGGTCTGTGCGCCATTCTTTGGCCAGTTCTACGGCGGCTCTAAGTAAATCCTGCGAATACTCTTTTAATTTTTCCTCAAAACGGTCAAAAAGCGTAAAGGCATCCGCCGTAGCGCCCGCAAAACCGCATAAAACTTTCCCTTCGGCAAGACGGCGCACTTTTCTGGCGTTGTTTTTCATCACCGTTTCGCCCATGGTAACTTGCCCGTCTCCCGCCATCGCTACTTTACCATCCCGCCGTACCGCCAGCACGGTGGTACTCCTGATTTTTCTTTTTTCTGTCATAAATCCTCACATAATAGTGTTGTCCGGGTTTTCCCCGAAATCCGGTGTTTCCAAAAATCTCCCCCCCCCCCCCCCCTCCCCTCGCCAGCGGGTTTCCTGCCTTGTCTTCAGCCCCTGTCTTCAGCATGAAAGGCGCGTTGGCTTTAGCCCCCCCCCCCCCGTCTCCCGGCGCATTTTTTAGATGAGGGGGGGGGGGGTAATCAAAAAATATTCATGCGTGGGGGTGCGCCTTGTGGTATACCGCTTTTAGTTTTTCCATATTAACGTGTGTGTAACGTTGTGTTGTGGAAAGATTCGCGTGTCCCATAAGTTCCTGCACTATTCGTATGTCGCAGCCGGAATTAACCAGATGAGTGGCAAAGCTGTGCCGCAAGGCGTGCGGGTGTATGTGCTTTGGCAAATTTGAAATGCCGGAGTAGAATCCGGTTATCCAGCGCGCTCCCGGTACGGATAAAGCGCCGCCCCGTTTGTTGACAAACAGCGCGTCCGTAGGTTTTTCGGCTTTTATTTGCGCGGCGCGGGCGGGAAGGTACTCTTTTATGGCCGCCGTCCCCTCTTCTGAAAAAAACACGTACCGTTCTTTGCCGCCTTTTCCTACTATTCTTGCGCGGCTGTACTCGTTCTCAAAGTTTGCGAGTTTTAAGGAGCATAGTTCGCTGATGCGAAGCCCCGCCGAATACATCGTCAGTATCAGGGCCTTGTCCCGCGCCGGCCAAAGTTTCCCCTCTTTTTCGGGTAGTTCCGCAAAGTCCGCCATTTCCGTTTCCCATAGGAAGGAGGGCAGGCGCGACTGTGTTTTTAAGTTTTTTAGTGTTTCGGCAGGGTTGCCGGAACGGATGCCAAAGCGCGCAAGGTATCGAAAAAATCCTCGCAATACCGAAAGCGCTCTGTTCACGCTCACCGCGGCTTTTCGTTCCAAACTCATATCGCCGATAAATAGGCGCAGGTCCGAAGCGGCGGCGGCGGCGGGTTCAATGCCGCGGTTCGCGCAGAAATCAGCAAAATCACTCAGGTCGCTTTTATATGCCGTCAACGTTTTATCAGAACTTCTCCGCACGGAACGCAGGTATTCTAAATATTGTTCTATCAAACTATCCGTCATCTCTATAATCTTTACGTTTTCTCCCAATAAAAACAAGCGGCCAGCCGCTTTCACTCCTTTGCGTTCACTTTGAAAGGGGCGGTTGGCTTCCGAAGTCTGCGAAATCAGTGTAATTCACGGACATTAAAAGGGGGGCGCTATTTCCGGCATGGCCTCGCAAACCGCCCCTACTGTTACGCCGCCCCCCTGTCTTCATACCGCGCCGCCCGCAAGCGGGCTTAGGCGGTATTCCGCCACCCCCCGGCCCCCTGCCAGCGGCTTCCCTCCATTGCCTTCAACAAGAAAGGGGCGATTGGCATACGCGACTGTCTGCCCTCGCCGCCCATTACTTGGCTATTCTATTTTCCACAGAGAACGGCAGTTCACTTGACATCCGGCGGATTTTGCGCCTATCCTATTACCTATCATGCGGATAAAAAAAGCTTGCACGCGGCATAACGGCGCGGCTCTTCCCGGCGGCACGGACTTCTACAGCGCGGCTCTGTTTCACGGTAACGCTAAAGACCGCGGCGATGCGGGGCGCCCCCCCCCCCCCCCCGGGCCCTCGGGGGACTGGTGAATTGAAAAGTGATAATATTAAAA
>JAITDS010000007.1 GCA_031282435.1 Spirochaetaceae bacterium | reverse complement strand
TTGCGCCGCAAACCTCCACAGTTAAATAATTTCCTTACCCGATCGAACCACGTAAATAATTTCAACGCCTACAAGATACCTCGCCGCGCAAGCGCGCGCTTGCCGCGAGGTGGTTCATTCACGTAATCTGTCTGTTTCTCTTTTTTTTAATTCTTTTATGACGGTATCTGTGCTTACCCCTAATTCCCATGATGTTGCTCGTATTCCGGCCCCGTCAGCCGCCCGTTTGATTACGGCTTTCTCTACGTCAGGTTTGCAGCCGTTATAGCCGTATTCCGCGTAAAATGTTTTATGGGAACAGGATGCGATTATTACAGGCATACCGCTTTTTACCGTTTGAAGCGCCGTAGAGACGGACATCCTCGCTTCCGCAAAACGGGCATTTTAATGCTACCGCTACCATAAATTCCCCCTCCTAAAGTTTTCCGTTTATATCCGCATTTACGATAATAAGCCCGGAACATTACCCGTTTTCACCTGCCGCAGGCGCGCCTGCGGCAGGTGAAAACCGCGCTTTTCGGGGCTGCGCGCTTTCGCGCTCCGGCCACGCCGCCCCGCAGGGCGCGCGCCCCCTGCGGGGCGGCGTGTCTTGCTTCGCAACCCCTACAATCGCTTCGCGGCCTAAAAGCGTGTGTTTGATAAACTTAGACCGGTTGGTTAAATTCCCAGCAAAATGCGTGGCATTTTGCGGTTTTAAGCGGAAATATAAAAGTATCTCTACTATCAACGAAGGTCAACGCGCAAGGGATAGAAGCGGAATTAAACAGGACGGCGTAAAACGCCGTCCTGTTTAATTATAGCGGATAGCCCGGTTTTTGCCCGCGAAAGCGGGCAAAAATGCGCCCAATTCCCCCTCCCCTCTGATAAAACATTTAATCAGGGGTGTATTAAACCGCCGTCAAAGCGCAGCATAATTTCTTTGAAACGCGCCGGCAATTTTGTCGTAAAACGGGATCTTGTTTTCCTGTCCGGCAAAACAATGTCAAGCGTTTTGGCGTGAAGGGCCATAGACGGGGACAATGCCGCGCCGCCGCCACGCTGATGAACACCGTACAGCGGATCGCCCGCGATAGGATGACCTATGGAACGCAGATGCACGCGAAGCTGATGAGTTCTGCCTGTCTTAGGACGCAGCAACAACAGAGCCGCCGCGCCGCCGCCTAAGGTTTTTATCACACGGTAATACGTGAGAGCGCTTTTACCGGACGTATCCGAAACGGTGAAACGCTTACGGTCATGCCTGTCGCGCGCGATGTTTGAAGAAATGAAGCCCCGTTTCTCAGAAGGACAGCCCGTTACAATCGCCGCATAAACCTTACGCGCCGCGCGTTCCTTGAACTGGGCGGACAAAAAAGCGAGAGCGTCCGCGTCCCAAGCGGCGATTATGAGGCCGGACGTGTCCTTATCAAGACGGTGGACAATGAACGGCCTCTGAGCGAAACTGCCATGAAAACCGTCATAAAGACCGGCATGGAAATCATGAAAATCATGGAAATCAGCATGAAATCCGGCGGCGTTCCGCACACTTTGCTTTCGCGTAGAACGCCAAAGAAGCGCGTTGGCCAACGTACCGCTCCAATTTCCCGCCCCCGGATGGACAACCATACCCTGCGCCTTGTTCAACACTATAACCCGCTCATCCTCGTACACGATCTTAAGCGGTATGTTTTCGGGAATAATATGAAGCGGCGGCAACTCTTCCCAGCTTAAATTAATCTCATCACCGGATTTAACCATGCGTGAAAGTTTTGCCGTTTTACCGTTTACCTCCGCCGCCATACCCCTAGCCTTTACCTGCGAGCGGCGCATAAGACTAAGATTTTCCGCGACATATAAGTCAAGCCGCTTGATTTCACATAACGGTAAATCGACAATCCCCCGGTAAGCGCCCAATTTAGCCGCCGTCTTCCGCCGTATTCTCGTTTGCCGCGTCAAAAGGACGCCTTATAATAATAGGTTCTTGGGGGGATTTGTTCAGCCTGATAGCTTCCGCCTGTTTGCGCTTGTATTTGATTATTATATGATCTACAACAGCGGCCAACGCCGAAATCCCAAGCGTAAGCACTATAGAGAAAATAAAGTCGTCGTTTGTCATTGCGGGGGCTCCCGCCGGTTTAAGCGGCCAGGGCAGGTATTGCGAATCGCCGTTGTGCTTAATAGTACGGGAAATATCCACCGCCACCGTTGAAATCAGCCATGAAAAAGGAATCGTTCCAAAAGCGACAATTTCAGCCCTTCTAAGATCCTTGCTCCATTGCGGAAACTGAATTGCTTCGGCGGCTGCCGTGTTTCCCGCCGTAGTCTGGGCGGACAACGGCGGCGCGGCGGCCATCATATATAAGACCATACACAAGGCCGCACACAAAGATAAGAAAGATAAGCGCAAAGCCTTTCCGGAAGACTTCTTTTCTAAATGATACCCCATTAAGTTACGATTGCCTAACAGATTTATCTTAAAGCGCTTCATTCGCGTTCCCCAAAAATAGCCGTTCCAATTCGTAGCAGAGTAGAACCCTCTTCAATAGCGATCTTAAAATCACCGGACATACCCATAGACAGACAGCCCCAGTCGCAGTCCGAAAACTCCCTCCGCAGGCGGGTCTGCGCTTTTACAAGCCCGCGAAACGCTTTGCGGACCGCCGCCTCGTCGCCGGTAAACGGGGCCATAGTCATCAGTCCCGCCGGTTTAAGAGAAGGAAAGCCAAGAGCCGCCTCCACACCCGCGCATAAAGCATCCTCGTCCCGAAAACCCGATTTAGTCTCTTCCCCCGCGTTCAATTCAAAAAGCACCGGCAACGGCGCGTTCCCACCGTCCCCTTTGCCCTCCGTCTCCCCCTCCGGCGGGAACGCGGTTCCAAGAGCGCGGATAACCTCGTTACGGTCAAGCGATTCGATACAGTCAAAAAGCGTAACGGCGGCTTTAACCTTGTTCCGTTGCAAAGAACCAATCATGTGAAGCTCTGCATCCGGATATTTCCGCTTAAAAGGCAGGAATTTCAGCGTGGCTTCTTGCACTCTGCTCTCCCCAAAAAGCCGCAAACCCGCCTCCGCCGCCTCCTCAATCAAAGGCAATTCATGAAATTTGGACACCGCCATCAGCCGGACTTCATCGGGGCAGCGTCCTATCCGCAGACAAACTTCGTTAATTTCGTCTCTAATCCGCGCTAGATTTTCCGAAACCGTCATCCCTTGATACTAGCAAAAATCCTAAGACGCGGTAAGATATCCGGGATATTCGGAAGTACAACATTACAACGATTTTTTTTATTTTGGGCGCATTTCCGGCGCGAAGCGCCGGAAACCGGGCTTTTCGGGGCTCCGCTATCGCTCCGGCCACGCCGCCCCCGCAGGGGGCGGCGCGTCTGCTCGCCGCTACGCGGCGGCACCCCTACAATCCCTTGCGCTTATTATAAAAGTCAAGCAGTTTTTTTAACATTTCATGGCTTTCTCTCGCCCGTATCTGGAAAAACGGAGATTTTTTCGTCTCCAAATAGACACATTCTAAAAATTATGGCCAAAAACCTCGCCAAAAACCTTTAAAATATCCTTTTTGAACCCCAATTCATCAAATTCCTTGGGTTACGTTTAACCTGCCGGCAGCCGGGGGGGTGGCGGAATACCGCCTAAGCCCGCTTGCGGGCGGCGCGGGATGAAGACAGGGGGGCGTGTAACGGCAGGGGCGGTTTGCGCCGCCAGTATGGAAATAGCGCCCCCCTTTTAGTATCCGCGAATTGAGCGGAATTACACGGAAGACAATGCCCTTTTCAAAGTGAACGCAAAGGAGGATGCCCGCTGGCGGGCGGGCTGGCGGGTTTTTTGAGTATTTGTTAGAATAAGGCGATGGATATGGAAATTAAACGAAAACTGGACGCATACAAACACGCTGTTTCCGGCGCCGCGGACGGAGTGCGGGACGATGTTCAATACCCCGTTAAACAGGCAAAACCGGAGGCGGCGGGCGAAGCGGTTTCCGCAGGCAGTTGGCGCGAAAAGGCAAAGGCTTTTGCCAAAGTTCCGTACCGCTCATTACTTGACGAACAAGCCAAAAATGCGGAGACAAACGCCGGCAATGAATCCCGCGCCCGGAAAGTCGCGAAATTCCTTATTCTGATAGGACAGGAACAGGCAGCCAAAGTGCTTGCGAATCTGGACGAGGCGCAAGTTGAAAGCATCTCGCGCGAAATTGCCGGAATTAAAGGCATAACAAAAGAAGAAGCGTCCGATGTTTTCGCTGAATTTCAAGGATTACTCTCCTCATCCCTAGCTTACGGCAGCGGTAGCGGAGGCGTGGAAGAGGCGCGGCGGCTTTTGTACGCGGCTTTCGGGCCGGATAAAGGCGAAACTTTTTTGCGCCGTTCCGTGCCGGACGCGCGGGAGACAGCCTTTAGTTTTTTAGAAGAATTTTCCGGCGAGCAAATAGCCATGTTGTTGCGGGACGAATTACCGGCGGCAGGCGCGATGATACTTTCAAGAATACCGCCTAAACTGGCGGCTGAAACACTCGCCTGCGCCGATCTGGAATGGCGCCTGGATACAGCCCGCCGAATAGGACGGCTTGGTAAAATTTCGCCGGAAGCCATTGAAAAGACGGCGGAGGCTTTACGGGAAAAAGCGCGAAAAATCGGCGGTTCGTCAACGTCTGATCTTGACGGCATGGGAGCGCTCGCCGCCATATTAAAACATTCCACCGTTTCTTTTGGAGATAAAATCCTGCGCGATCTATCTGAAGAAGACCCGGAACTCGGCGATATGCTTAAAGACCGCCTGTACACGCTTGACGACGTAATCAAAGCGGACGATAAACCCATTCAGAAAAAATTGCAGGATATGAGTTCCCAAGAAATTGCCTGCCTTGTAAAAGGACAAAATGAAGGTTTTGTTGAAAAAATACTTTCCAATTTATCCTCGCGCCGGCGCTCCGAAATACGGGACGAACTTAGTTTTATGGGACCGCTGTCAAAAAAAGATTCTGATGCGGCAATAAAAGCCTTTATGGATTGGTTCCGGGATGAAAGAGAAAACGGACAAATAATTATGATCGGAGACGAACTGGTTAATTAGCTTTTATGAATAATTCTGACGTTCTTTATATTATTGACGCATACGCCTTAATTTACCGGGCATATTTTGCGTTTATTTCCCGTCCGCTCAGAAACAAGGACGGAAAAAATATGTCGGCCCTATATGGTTTTTCGCGCACGCTTATATCGCTGTTGGAAGGAGACGGAGAAAAAATCCGCTTCCTTGCCGCCGTTTTCGATTCGCGTACCCCCACATTCCGTCACGAACAGTATCCGCAGTACAAGGCGCAGCGTCAGAAAACCCCTGACGATTTACACGCGCAGGTTCCGCTAGTGGAAAACCTGCTTAACGCCCTCAAAATTCCGATATTAAAGGCGGACGGCTTTGAGGCGGACGACATTATTGCCACACTAGCCGAAAAATGCCGGCGGCAGGGAATCGTTTGCTATATTTTTTCCTCAGATAAAGACCTGTTGCAGCTTGTCGGGGATAAGGTTTTTCAGCTTAGACCCTTGAAACTTTCTCCGCTTTCGTCCGGTTCGATTTCGCGGCAGCATAATTTGAACACAAAACTGCGCTACGAAGTGATGGGCCGTGATGAAGTACGCGCCGAATGGGGAGTTCCTCCCGAACAAATTCTGGATTTACTGTCGTTGACGGGCGATACTTCGGATAATGTCCCCGGAATAAACGGAATTGGCGATAAAACCGCCGTAAGATTACTGTCCCGCTACGGATCTTTGGACGGCATATATCAAAATATTGCCTCGATAGAAGGCGCTTTAGCAAAAAAACTTGCAACGGGAAAGGAAGACGCCTATCTTTCTAAAAAACTGATTTCCCTACGTTACGACGTACCGCTACCGTTTGACGACATATCCGCTTTAAACATAGATAATATTGACCGCAAAGCGGGCGCGGCGTTTTTAATAAGCGAGAGCATACCGTCTTTGGCCAAAGAACTTTATGCCGAATCATCTTATTCTCTAAAAACCGGAGGAAAAATTGACGACGGCAGCGTCAATGACGACAGTGGTGATAACGCTTTAACTGAAACTGAGGCTGGAAATTACCGTATTATTCTTGATTTGCGGGAATTAAAAGATTTTTTAGAGATTGCGCGAAAACAAGGCTGTTTTGCGCTAAAATTTGAGACCGATTCGCCTGAAGTATTGGGGGCCAAACTGGTAGGTTTATCACTTGCCGTAAAAATCCGCGAAGCCGTATACATTCCGTTATCCCCTCACGGCCCCGCGTCCGCCGGACGGGACCAGCGTTGTTTAGCGCCCGACGCGGTTATTGCCGAGCTTGCGCCGCTACTGAACGATCCCGCAATTATGGTGGTGGCGCATAACGCAAAATTTGATTATGAAATTACAAGAGCGCGCGGCCTTCCCCGCTGGAATTGCGCGATATATGACACTATGGTCGCCGCTTGGCTATGCGTACCGGAACGTTCAAGCTACGCGCTTACCGCTCTTGCCATGGACCATTTGAATTACAACGCCATAAGCTATTTTTCGATTGTCCCGAAAGGCGGCCTGTTCCACGAAACTCCGCTCGAAACCGCCTGCCGTTATTCGGCGGAGGACGCGGATCTGTGCCTGCGTATCAAGGCGGTTTTCAGCGAAAAACTGAAAGAAATTGGCGTTGAAGATTTATTTTACACGCTTGAGATGCCGCTTGTGCCTATTTTAGCTGAAATGGAAGGTGTGGGCATTAAAATTGAAAGCGCCGCTTTGAGAGCTTACGGCGCTGAGCTTGGCGCGGATATTGACTGGATTCAGACAGAAACATGGAAGATTGTCGGGCATGAATTCAATCTGGCCTCACCCAAACAGCTTCAAGAAGTGCTTTTTAAAGAACGGGGGCTTAAACCGGGCAAAAAGACGAAAACCGGATATTCAACCGATGTCGCCGTGCTTGCCGAGCTTGCGCGTGTTGATCGCGTGCCGGAATTAATTCTGCGCCACCGCGCTTTAAGTAAGTTAAAGTCAACTTATGTTGACGTTCTTCCGGCAATTGCCGATAGCAACGGTCGTGTTCACACAAATTTCATTCAGAACGGCACGGCTACAGGCCGTCTTTCGAGCCGCGACCCTAATTTACAAAATATTCCGGTTCGGGATGAGGATGGCCGGCGTATTCGTGAAGCTTTTGTCGCTTCTCCGGGGATGACGTTAATTTCCGCGGACTACAGTCAGATTGAGTTGGTTGTGCTGGCGCATCTTTCTAACGATGCCGCGCTTACGGAGGCTTTTACTTCAGGTAAAGACATTCATGCGGAAACTGCGGCGCGTATATTCGGCATCAGCGAAGATCAGGTTGATTCTGCCCAGCGCCGCATAGCTAAAGTGATAAACTTTGGCGTTATGTATGGCATGAGCGCTTTCCGTCTTGGGGACGAGTTGGGTTTAAGCCGCACGGAGGCCGCTTCGTTCATTGACGCATATTTCAAAACTTACAGCGGGGTGCGGGAACTGCTTGACAGTATTATCGAGGGCGCCGAAAAAAACGGTTACGTATCCACTCTTTTTGGCAGGCGGCGCATGATACCCACGATAAATTCGTCTAATAAAACTGAAAAGGCCGCCGCCGAGCGTATTGCGGTAAACACTCCTATACAGGGAACCGCCGCCGACATTGTTAAGCGGGCTATGATAGATTTAGACAAGGCGCTTGCCGTCCTTAACAAAGACCGCGTTAAAGAGAGGCGCTGGCATATGTTGCTGCAAGTGCATGACGAACTTATTCTGGAGGGACCCGAAGATGATGTTGAAAAAACATCTCCGATTGTCCGCAACGTAATGGAAAAAGCCGCCGTTCTTACAGTGCCGTTGCGCGTTACTGTAGAAACGGGCAAGCGCTGGGGCGACTTCCACTAGAGCGCTCTCCGGCGGGGCGGACGGCCGCTTCCCTCCTTTGCCGTTTGCGGGAAAACGGAGTGGGGTGGGGCATTCCGTGTAATTTATAGACACTAAAAGGGGGGCGCTATTTCCATACTGGCGGCGCAAACATAAACTAAATTGTTGGAGTTTCGCTGAAGCAGGGCGTAGCCCTGCGACCGAAACTCCCTAAGCAAATGCGGCGCAAGCGCGTACGCGCTTGCGGCACGCGCCCCCCTGTCTACATCCCGCGCCGCCCGCAAGCGGGCTTAGGCGGTATTCCGCCACCCCCCTGCCTGCCAGCCGGCAGGTTCCATGCCCCGCGTTCAACATACCCGGTTGCTCGCCGCCCAAGTTCTTGCAAACGCGCGGCATTTTGCGTTTTCAACCGGAAGTTGGCCAAGCCATACTTGGCTTGCGGAGGGGTTTCCGAACAACTCTATTTATGCGGCCTGTACATTCATTAATCAATCGTTTATTTTTTGTAAAATGACGAATAGATTTAACGAAGAAAATCAAGGCTTTTACGGTGATTGCAGGCCGATAGCCGCCTGCGCCACGGCGCTTGCCGAAACCGCGCTCAGCCTGATTCGGGTTTCCGGCGTAAAAAGCATAGAACTTCTTGCGCCATGTTTTTCACGCCCCGCCGCCCTGCTCAATGCGGCAGGTAATACAATAGTCCACGGCTGGATTTTGGACGACGGCAAACAAATTGACGAGGTGCTAATCAGCGTATACCGCGCGCCAAAAAGCTATACAGGCGAAGACGGAATGGATATTAGCTGCCACGGCGGCCTTGCGGCAGGGCGCGCCGTACTGCAAACACTGCAAAAACACGACTTTAGACAAGCTCTGCCCGGAGAATTTAGTTTTAGAGCTTTTATGAACGGTAAAATTGATTTAACACGCGCCGAAGCTGTAATGGAAATAGTCTCGGCCAAAAGCGATACAGGACGCGGGCGCGCCGTTACACGGCTTTCCGGCGCTCTGGAACAGGAAATACGGCAAATTAACGCTTTACTACTGAACTCTCTGGCGGAAATTGAACTACTATTAGATTATTCCGAGCTTGACGGCGTATCCGCGGAAGACGAGGCACTGCCGGGCAGAAAACATATAGAAGAAGCGTTGGCGCGGCTCCGCGTACTTGAGCGAACATACCAAGCCGAAAAACTCTACCGCGACGGGGCTTTAGTAGTAATCGCCGGAAAACCTAACGCCGGAAAATCCAGCCTTTTTAACCTTTTACTGCGAGAAGAACGGGCGATAATAAGCGAGATACCCGGCACAACCCGTGACTGGATAGAAGGCTGGATTTCTATAGAAGGCATTCCGGTACGTCTTGCCGACACAGCCGGACTTCGCGAATCCGTTGATATAGTGGAAAAACTTGGAATAGAACGAAGTTTTGGCCTGCTTGAAAAAGCGGATTTAATCCTGTTGACACTGGACGGCTCGCAAGGCGCGCCTGTCCTTGACGAGGCGGATATTTTTACAAAACATTGGCATACAAAACCCGTTCTTATCATTTGGAATAAGTCCGATATTGCCACACCGCCGGAAAACATGGGACATTTTTGCGCGTTAAGCGCGAAAACCGGCGACGGCCTTAACTCTCTTTACACAAAAATCACCGGACTATTGACGGCGAAAACCGGCGCTCCGGCTGAACGCGCCGCACTCGGGAGCGCCCGGCAAAAAGAGTTGATAGACACGGCGTTAAGCAGCCTTGAAAACGCGCTCGCCGCTCATGACAGCGGATTGTCCGCCGACCTTATAGCCCCCAATTTACACGAAGCGTTTAACAGTCTTGGCGAAATTACAGGCGATGTTTCAAACGCCGATATCCTAGAGACGATGTTTAGCCGCTTCTGCGTAGGCAAGTAACCGGCCTCTGTCAGAGTAATTCCCGTTTTAGATATTGGACTTGTTCAATAACCCGGTTGCTTGTCGCCCAAGTCTTTCAAGCGGTTGTTGGCTAAGCCGTGCATGGCCGCCATGCTTGACTTGCAAAACTGAAGTTTTTGAACAACTCTATTTTTTTATTCGCAGTGGGGTCTAATACCCCGCCCTTTAGGGCGGTTCGAGTTGGCAACGCCAAATAAAAAATGGTATTAGACCCCACAGTTAAATAATTTCCTTACAGAACGAACCAGGTAAATAATTTCAACGCCTACAAGATACTTCGCGGCTTGCCGCGAGGTGGTTCATTTTTCTTAAATTTTCTTCTACCCTATATTTGATTATTTTTTTGAGTATATCCCAAGGAATTGGTTCGTTAAACGGAAAACGCAATGTTCCCTTACCGTTGCGATAGGGAATAAGTTCCTTTTCAAACTCGTTAATCCCGGACGGACCGGGGAAAAAACCATAATGATCTTTAAATGCGGCAAAATGAACCAAATTACCCTTTAAGTAAAATGTAGGCATCCCGTAAGATATTTTTTCAGTTGCATCAGGCGCTTCTGATTTAATAAAATTCCTTAATTCATTGAGTGTTTTTTGTATTGCGGGTTCAAATCCCATAATATATTCATCTATAGTTTTCACTTCTTTAGCTATCACAAGCACATCCTTTTAAGTTGTATTTATTTTCCACCTTTAGACAATTTACCATTATTTTCTTTCCTTTATTCGCAGTGGGGTTTAATACCCCGCCGCTTGCGGCGGTTCGAGTCAGGTTTGGCAAACAAAAAAATGGTAGTAAACCCCGCAATTTATAAATTTCCTTACCCGATCGAACCTCGTAGAGTCCGCAACGCAAACGAGATACCCCGCCGCTTGCGGCGGGGAGGTTCATTTTTTGCCGTATATCTTTTTTTATACCAATTATATAACAAATAGATCCGTATTCATTATCTATACCAATATTTACGATACTTCCATCATAAGGTTTCCTGTTAAATTCAGCGCGTACTTTAATCCTGCCTTTACCAAAAGCCTTTTCTTAAATCATAAGGACATTGGACTTGTTCGCCAATCCGGTTGCTTGTCGTCCAAGTCTTTCAAGAGGAAGTTGGCCAAGCCCCCCCCCCCCCCCACATAATCTGTTTAAAAGAACAGTCACAGATATCAACGCCGTTTCTTGTCATAGACGCATCTCAAAAAATAAACGCCTCCTCCCAAAAACATACCCGTCATACCCGCTAAATTTTACCCGCGCCGCGATAACTGTAATATTCGGACGCGGTAAAAATCAGATGATCAAGAAAATTTATCCCAAGCAAATTCGCCGCTTTTTTTAGACGAACCGTTACATCATCATCCTGTTCCGACGGCATTATAATACCGGAAGGATGATTGTGGGCCACACAAACGGCGCTCGCGCGGTCCGCAATAACGTCGGCAAAAACCTCTCTGGGGTGAACAATAGACTTATTTACAAGTCCTATCGTAACCACCCTTACCGCTAAGATCTCGTGCGCTCCATTTAACGAGACACAAATAAAACGCTCCTGATTACAATCCGCATAATGCCGCAGAATAGGAAAAACATCAGCCGCACACTTTATCCGCACACCCCGGCAAGCCCAGCGCCTCCTGCCAAATTCCAGCATGGCGGCGATAGCGCAAGCCTTACCTTCCCCTATCCCCGTCAAAGCGCAAAGCTCATTAACGGATGGAATATTTTTATCCGCGTCCAGCCGTTCACGAAGCTCATCCGCCAAAACACTAACATTTTTACCCTTAACGCCCGTATTAAGAAGAATCGCAAGCAATTCCCGGTCGTTAAGCGCATCCGGCCCATCACGAAGCAGACGCTCACGCGGACGTATCTCTTCCGGAAGCTTCTGCGGAGAAATTAACCGCGTAGCCACATTACCGCGCTTCAGATGAACCTCCTCCTGTTCCAGCACAGCTTGACGAAACAGCCCGCGCATTGATATACAGTTATATTTTTTCGATTTCACAATATATACTATACACGCGGCGTATGTTTTGCTTTAATTTTTCCCCCGCCCCGCCTAACCAACACTATATTGCCGGAGTTTGGCTGAAGCAGGACAGTAGTTCCGCGCCCTAGACACCCTAAACGTATGTTGAAGTAAACGCTTGCGGCGCTCCGCTGTCTTGCGTTTAATCTGATAATGACCTTATCTCACCGTTATATATTACGGAGTTTCTAAAGGGGGGCGCTATTTCCAGCATTACGGCGCAAACCGCCCCGGCCGTTACGCGCCCCCCTAGTTGGATACCGCTTACGCGGTATTCCACTACCCCCCCCCCCCCTGAATTTCGTATCTGATTATATTATTACACCTTATTGATTAAATAGAGTTGTTCGGA
>JAITDS010000219.1 GCA_031282435.1 Spirochaetaceae bacterium | reverse complement strand
GCGTAAACTCCTGCTGTTCGATCCCGGCAATCCGCTGTTCATGGTCAAAAAGAACCGCCCGCGAACTCGTCGTCCCCTGATCCAGCGCAAGAACATATTTACCCATCGTTCTATTCCTTATTATGCGATATTATCCATGAGAACTCTCCATACGCGCGCCATTATGCGGCACTCGAAAAACGCCGCGATGTACCCTATTTTACAGGTGGTTTCTTTGCTGCGTTTTTTCATTTTTCATCGTAATGCAAGAAAAGGCTTTTTGAAGGCATCCAATCATGTGCCAAGAGATCAGCTTTTTCAAGCCATTTTTTAATGCGTTGTTTTGGTGGCACGGATTCGCCCCAATATTCAATAAAGAGCGCGTCGTCCATTGTCAGCGCCGCCTTGATCATTTCATTCTCAATGAGTTTTAAGGCGCGTTCAATATATATGCCGCCCTCATCGTCATTATTGGGATTGGCGACGCTGCCGGCGGAAAACAAATCCCGCGCCTGATGACAGATTACGCCGTGATAGGTCAACAAATATAACACCGCGTCATCGTATTTGTTTTTTGCGTGTCCTGATTGTACAATCCCGGGACATAACAAAGCCGCTTCGGCGCGCAATCTTGTTTTTTCTTCTGTTGATAATGTAGTATATAACCGCGCCTGAATGGGCAATGTATGTTCGGTGTTTGCGTTATCGGGAAGCCACCAAAGCCGCTCGCCCTTTTGCAAACGGGAACGGGCGTATTCGCGAATATAGCGCATCTTTTCTGCCATCGGCAACATACGGAAATCATCGTAACGTATTCCCATCAATTCAAAAAGTGAATGTTCCGCCGCAATTTCAACCTCAAAGCGCGGAACATGGGAGGTGCGAACGTGAATAACACTTTTTTCATAATCATCCCATTTTACTTCCGGGGTTCCTCCCATTTTGCCGAAAATCAAATACACTTTTTCTACGGTTTCAATTCGGTTCGTCTCAAGAACGCTGTTAGCAACGCTTCGCCAGGTATCGGCAAGTGTAAATTTTACTTCAACGCCAAAATCCCCGACGGCAATATCAGGAAAGGCTTGCGGCTGCGGGTTAAAATCTATTTTGACTTCAGGATATTTGTTTGTTACATCGTGTAAAACTTCGCGCACCCGCTTTTCAAATTGCGGGGAAGACTGAAATATTTTCTGCCGCGCTTCGGAGGTTAGTTGTATACACACCATTTCGAGAATTTGTTCGAATTCATTTTGCCGCATATTGCTTGCCTGTAATCGTGTTTTGCGCCGCGTTCGCGATATGCCACGCCAATACGGGCGGGACGGCGTTTCCGATTTGCCGCTCAGTCTCGCGTAATTTTGCTTGAAACAAAAACGTGTCGGGGAACGATTGAATCCGCGCCGCTTCGCGCATTGAAATTCTGCGCGGCAGCGAATAATGAAACTGAATGTTACCGTGGCATTCCGCGCGGATAGTGTAGCCGGGACGGTCGGCGATAAGGCGGCGGTTACCCTGCTCAGTGCTTTTATTCGCGTAACTCCATATATGACTGAATTGTTCGTTGGAGGGAAGCGTTTCGAGGTCGCCGATCGCCTCTTTCACGGTGATATGTTTTTCACATACCGGCGCGGGAGGGATAAATTGACGTGTGTCTTCCCGTGTGCCGACAATAAAAACGCGCTCACGAGTCTGCGGAACGCCGTAATCCGCCGCATGATATAATCTATAAGTAACATGATAACCTAATGAATTAAAATCTTCTAAAACTTTTTGAAGGGAAGCGGCGTTGGTTTTAAGCAATAGCCCTTTGACGTTTTCCGCGATAAACATTTTGGGTTGTACCTTTTTCACCGCCTCGACAAGGAACGTATACAAGCTGCTCCGTTTGCCTTTTATGCCCGCCATTTTCCCGTTGATAGAAATATCCTGGCAAGGAAAACCGCCGATAACCAGATCGGCAGTTTCCGGCAGCGTGGCGATGGTTTCCCGAATATCACCCTCGACGATATTCGCGCCGATATTTTTCCGATAGGTGTTGCAGGCGGCGGTGTTGATTTCGTTTGCCCAAATAATGTCAAAATTTGTTTTTTTATATTTTTTGCCCAAAAATTCAAATCCGCCTAAAAAGCCTAAATCCATTCCGCCACAGCCCGAAAAGAGCGAAACAACGGTTATAGACTTTTGTTTATCCATTCATTCCCCCATTCTATCTTTTTCCCCTGAGTCGAAGGAGAAAAAGTCCGGTTTAGAGTTCATAACTGCACAATCCGTGTTCCAAAGTCAAAAACGGCATTTTGAACACCATCTAATCATTAGAGTTGTTTAAAAACCTCAAGTTTTTGAACAACTTCCATTTAAAACCGTGGTTTTGCAAGGCTTTGGCCTGAAAAACCACAAGACTTGTGAGACAACCAACCGGGTTGTTGAACAAGTCTATTTATAGAAGACCATAGCATAAAAAAACGTAATGGACAATGTGGGCGATCGGTCACCCGCAGGGGGAGTAGCGGAAAAATTGCTATTGGCCTACGGCCTTACGCAATTCTTTCCAGAGTTTTGGCCGCAGGGTGGCAAACATGCTGTGTTTGTTTCGCCCCGTTTCGCGCCTTGTCCCGCGCCCCCTCGACATGGTCCAGAATCCATTTGATCTTCGTCCCGGAAAAATAAGCGTCAGGCACGAGGCCGGTCCGCTTCCTGATATGGCCGGACAAGCCCTGCGCGACAAGACCGTCAACGATGTCCGCAGTCCGCCTGCACTGCCAGACGATCGCGTTGTAAATGGGCCGCCCCGTCTTCCTGTCCCAGAGCACCGCCGTCTCCCGCTGGTTCGTAATCCCGATCGCGGCAATCTCTTCCGCGCC
>JAITDS010000169.1 GCA_031282435.1 Spirochaetaceae bacterium | reverse complement strand
TCAAATACGCCGCACGCGGCTTTTACCGGGGCGCTTTCCGACATATCGACTCCGGCAATTTTCAAACTGTCAATCGGAAAACGTGAGCCGCCGGATTTAAGAAACGCGAAATAATCGTTTAGCGCGGCTTCACCGCCGCTTAAAACCCGTCCGGCAAGGGCAAGCGCCGCCGAAACGCCGGTTGAATACTTGTAAACATAGAATGCGTTGTAAAAATGCGGAATACGCAGTCCCTCAAGGTCGCTTTCCGTTTCTAAAGTCATATCCGGACCAAAGTATTTTTCCAGTAATTTCCGGTACTCCATGCGTAAAACGTCAACGGTAAGCGGAGAACCGCTTTCCTCTAACTCATGGGTACGCTTTTCATACTCGGCAAACATGGTTTGGCGGTACAATGTGGCAAGCAGGTCGTCCACACGCTTTTGGACGATATAAAGTTTAAGTTCTTTTGAGCTTGAGGTCTCGTACAGATAGCGGTAAAGCAGTTCCTCGTTAAACGTACTGGCAACCTCAGCCTCAAAAATTGTATAGCGGTAGTGCATGAACGGATTATTTCGCGCCGAATACCATGAATGCATTGAATGTCCGCCCTCATGCGCCAGTGTGAATATGTCGCGTACAGAATCCTCTTTGTAATTCATGAGTATATAGGGGTCGCCCGTATAGCATCCGGCGGAGAACGCGCCGCTTCTTTTTCCTTTATTTTCATAGCGGTCGGCCCAACGGGCTAAAAGCCCTTTACGCAGAGTTTCGACATATTCGCCGCCTAACGGAAACAGCGCGTTAGATATTATATCAACCGCTTCGTTCCATGTTGTTTTATTAAAAACGGCGTTTGAACCGCCGGTCAATGGCGCGTAAACGTCCCAGTGTCTTAAAACATCCAGTCCTAGTACGCGCTTTCGCAGGTTGTAGTAGCGGTGGAGGGGGGCAAGATTGTCGTTTATTGTGTTTATAAGGTTGTCGTAGACTGCCGTATCAACGTTATCGGGGAACAGGGCAGCTTCCCGCGCCGATTTAAAGCCTCTAATTCGGGCGCGTATTACATCTTTTTTTACGGAACCGCCGTACAGGGCGGCAAGTGTGGTTTTATGTTCTTCAAAGCGGGAATAAAACTGTTTGTACGCCCGTTCCCGCAGTGTTCTGTCGGGTTTTTCCATTAAAACCGACCAACTGGACTGTGAAAGCGGCAGCGTGCCTTTGTCCGTTTCAATCGCCCCAAAATCAATATCAACATTCGTTAAAACTGAAAAAACTTCGCCTGTTATTTGGTTGGCTTCGCTTTGCATGGCTATGATGCGTTCTTCTTTTTCGCTTAGAATATATGGTTTCCAGCGTAAAATGTGCAACAACAGTATTCTATAGTCTGCCAGCCGCTCGTCTTTCAAGAAATCCTGCATGAGCGCCTGCGGTATCGCTTGAATTTCGGGGTTTGACCATGCAAGGGCTGTCTGCGCCTGAGCCTGCGCTATCATAAAACGCCCTACCATCGCGCGCGCGTCGTCAGCGCCCTCATCTTCGCACTGTCTAAGTTCGCTGTAATAGGCTAAGCGTTCTTCTAAAATTCCAAAATCACGGCTAAACTCCATAAAAGCAAGCAGCGCGTTCACTGATGAAGAGAGCGTTCCTTTGTAGCCGTCTATGCGTTCCGCCATTTTGTTGTACTCGTCCAGCCCTTTGTACCATGCCGCGTCATTCACGTAGAGTTTCGATAAATCCCATGTATCCGCTTGCGCGACTTCTGTCCGCAACGGTATTTTCTTATTTCGCATATTTAAAAGTTTAACAGCGCCGCCCTAATCTGTCGAGCCAGCCAGCCAGCCAGCCGCCAGCGGCTTTCCTCCCTTGCGTTCAATTTGAAAACGGCCTTATCTCCAAAAGTCCGCGAAATCAGTGTAATTTGAGGACAATTAAAGGGGGGCGCTGTTTCCATTCCGGCGGCGCAAACATAAACTAAATTGTTGGAGTTTCGCTGAAGCAGGGCGTAGCCCTGCGCCCGAAACTCCCTAAGCAAGCGCTTAAGCGCTTGCGACACGCGCCCCCCTGTCTTCATACCGCGCCGCCCGCAAGCGGGCTTACGCGGTATTCCGCCACCCCCCGGACAGCCGCCAGCGGCTTTCCTCCCCTGCCTTCAATTTGAAAACGGCCTTATCTCCAAAAGTCTGTGGAATCAGTGTAATTCGCGGACAATTAAAGGGGGCGCTGTTTCCATTCCGGCGGCGCAAACATAAACTAAATTGTTGGAGTTTCGCTGTAAAAACAAAAAATTAAAGCAAAACCGCGTACGGCGCGGTATAAATACACAGGTACGCCGCAAGCGGGGTTTCAAACCTCACTCGCAAAAAAAAATTTAGGAGAAAGGCATGGAAACAACCGGCGGTATGTTTGAAAGCCGTAAACATGAAACGCCAAAATACGATTTTTTAGGCTCATCCGGCAATTCCGAAGATCCAATTCAAAGCGCCGTAAAAAAATTATTCGGCTTGGATTATTTGTTCCCGTACCAGCGTCTTGTCGTTGGCAACATAATTGAGGCGGCGGAAGCGGCGGGTATAAAACTGCGTTGGGATATGGTATACGGCAAAAGCGGTTTCAAAAGCGAAAATGCCGAAGCGCCGGGGAACACTGACGGCTGTTTATTCGGCGACAGAGCCGGATTAGGACGGCAAATAGTGATATTGCCCACCGGAGCGGGAAAGTCGCTCTGTTTCCAGCTTCCCGCCATGCTGTTGGACGGGCCGACACTCGTTATATACCCCATACTTTCATTGATGGCGGATCAGGAACGGCGTTTACTGGAAAAAGAATTCGCGCCTGTTATACTGCGCGGCGGTCAAAGCGCGGAGGAACGGGCGGCAATTATGAAAAAAATAAGCGGCGGTGAAAGCCGCTTTATTATTGCCAATCCGGAAGTGCTTTTAACAGAAAAAATGCTCCGTATGTTGCCGGAAATGGGCGTTGTTCATGTTGTAATTGATGAAGCTCACTGTGTAAGCGAATGGGGCGAAAGTTTTAGGCCGTCTTACCTTGAAATCGGGAAAATAATCGAGGCCTCCGCCGCGCCGCTGGTTACCGCGTTTACCGCGACCGCTTCCGCGCCGGTGCTTGAAAAAATAAACCGTTATATTTTCGGCGGAGCGGGCGCTCATAAAATTGTGGGAAATCCTGACCGCTCAAACATATCGTATTCGGCGCAAGGTGTTATACTGCGCGATCTTGCCGTACGCGATATAATTACCGCCAACAAAAGACCCGCAATAGTGTTCTGTTCATCGCGTCACGGCACGGAAAATCTTGCGCGTTATCTGCGGAACAGTCTGCAAAGCCGCGATATACGTTTTTACCACGCCGGTCTTGAGCGTTCTGAAAAAAGCGAGCTTGAAAAATGGTTCTTTTCGAGTATGACAGGAACATTGGTGGCGACTTGCGCCTACGGCATGGGGGTAGACAAAGCAAACATACGCACCGTGATACACCGCGACTGCCCGCCGTCCGTAGAAGCGTATTTGCAAGAATCGGGACGCGCCGGAAGGGACGGCGCTTTTTCCCGCGCTTTTTTACTGTGGGGGCCGGATGACGATTCGGCGCTAAACCGCGCAAAGACAGACGCGGATAAAAAGCGGCTTAACGATTTATTTGAATACGCCCGCGATTCGAAACATTGCAGGCGTGAACGTCTGCTGAATTTGTTAAATTACGAAGGCGGCGGCGAAAAACCGGAAAGCGAATGTTGCGACGTCTGCTCCCAAAAATCCAGTTCCGCCTTACGGGAAGAAGGCGCTATAAGCCGCTTCTTCAGGCGGAATAAACGCTCGTACACGCTGGAAGAAGCATCCGCCATCCTTGCTAAAGAAGCTGTTTCGGGTAGATCAGCCGCATGGACACAGTTGGAAGCCAAACACGCCGTAAGCGTTCTTCTAAAGACAGGGCGGCTAAAACAAATGAGGGTTTTTCCATGGAAAAATAAAATAAGTTACTAATCTTTTCACAATTAAGCCCGCGTCGGATAACGCATAAATCGTTGTACGGTAACGAATTGTACGCTGTCAGTATGGTGTCTAAAGTGGAAAAGATTAGTAGTTTACGGCTAATTTAAGGTAAAAGAGCGGACGACAAGGCTTGCAAGTATCATGCCGGCGGCGGCGGTTACCGTTACGGAACTGCCGTTTATTACTTTTTTTGAGGCGCACCATTCCTTAGCGCCGGTGTCGCGCAAAGGGCAAAGACATTCGCCCCCGCCGCAGCCTACGTCTATTTCCGTATGCAACGGCAGGCGTTCGGTACTGTAAACCGTGGTAAAATGTCCTGTAAATCCGCGTTTTCGCAGGCCGGAACGCACCAAACGCGCCAGCGGACAGCCCTCCGTCTCCCAAATATCGGCGGTTCGAAGCAGCGCCGGATCTAATTTTTGAGCCATCCCCATAGACGAAAACAATTTTTTTTGAAGATTTCCGCAAAGCTCTATCAAATCTAGTTTCGGAACAAGGCTGTCTATCGCGTCTATTACAAAATCATAATTTTCGATATTAAACTTATCCGCCGTCTCACATGAAAAAACATTACTGTACTCGATAATTTCGCACTCAGGATTTATTCCGGCAAGGCGGTTTTTAAGGGCGCGGGTCTTAAACTGTCCGATAGTTTCATCAAACGCCTGCGCCTGACGGTTTATATTTGTAACGCAGACAATATCCGAATCGACTATAGCCATGTTCCCGACGCCGGAACGAGCAAGCGCCTCGGCGCACCAGCTCCCAACCCCGCCCAAGCCAAAAATTATCACTCGTGTTTTTGCAAGTTTTCGTATAACATCCGCGCCGGTAATCAAGGCAAGACGCTGAAACCGCGGCGGCGGCGCGTAATCTTCCGCCCGCTCTAACATTGTATCCATAACTGCTTGTAAAATTATAACGTCAAGCAGGATTTTGGAAAAGCGTTTTATTCGCAGTGGGGTCTAATACATCGCCCTTTAGGGCGAGGAGCTTCATTCGCGGGCGGCTTTAATCTCGGCAATTCCGGTTTCAAATATGAAAAACATCTCTAAGTTTATCAAACATACGCTTTTATGACGCGCAAGCGATTGTAGGGGTTGCGAAGCAAGACACGGCGCCCCCTGCGGGGGCGATGTGGCCGGAGCGCGAAAGCGCGCAGCCCCGAAAAGCGCGGTTTTTGCGCCGCTAAAGCGGCGT
>JAITDS010000148.1 GCA_031282435.1 Spirochaetaceae bacterium | reverse complement strand
TCCCGTCCAGCCTGACGCGTACGATAACCTTCTCCCCGGTCCGCGGCAAGCGCGTGTCGGTCTTGAGAATCTGAAACAGACGGCATTCAAAGCGGATTACATAATCATTAGCCACCGTCCGCTCATATACTTGAAGGAAGAAAACCCGCCTAAAGGTCTTGAGCCGATAGAACGGTTTCTTATGACAAACGACGGGGTGAATAGCGCGGGACAAGTGTTTGAGAAAGTAAAATATTATGTACAGAGACGGAAGACAGGAAGGTTTCACTATGTGCTGAAAAGCGGCTGCTCGATAGAGAAACTGCTTCGGTCATAGCGGTATTTATTATGAACCTCACGTATATAGCGCGGTTAAACCCGGAGTTGCCCTGTACGATACTGTTTGACGAAGAGGAGTGGAAAGTCTTGTATTGTGTGGCGAACAGGACGAAGGAAGCGTCCGAAAAACCGTACAGTATAGCGGAAGCGGTGGAGCATATCGGGAACTTGGGCGGTCCCGGACATACCCCGATCGATGGTCCGCCCGGTGTAAAAACTGTTTGGCGGGGTCTACAAAAATTCTACACCCTCTACGACTATAGGGAAATGTTCGATTTTGTGGGTCAAGTTTAGCCCTATATACCCGGATTTTCCGGCGAGGGAAGCCAACCGGTATAGGTTTTATCGACTCAACACCGATGAAAGTATGTCATAAGCGGCGTATATACCGGCATAAAGTGTTCAAAGGATATGCGCAGAGGGGGAAAAGCTCAACCGGCTGGTTTTATGGGTTTAAGCTCCGCCTGATAATCAACGAACGTGGAGAGACATGCGCTTTTTATCTGGGACGTGGCAATGTGGACGACCGGGATCCCGAGGTAATAGACCATTTATGCCGCGAATTGCGGGGAAAACTCTTTGGAGAGCGGTGGGATATATCTGGGGAACTGTTTGAGCGGCTGTATCTGAGGGGGATAAAACTGATAACGCGGCTGAAGAGGAACATGAAGAATAAGCTGACGGATATGGTGGAGAAGGTGTTGTTACGGAAACGTGCGGTTATAGAATCGGTGAACGATTTTCTGAAGGACATCTGCCATGTGGAACATAGCCGGCACCGGAGTGTCGCCAATTTTCTGGTGAATCTGTTAGGGGCATTGTCAGCCTACAGTTTCTTGCCTCATAAACCGTCTATTCGGGGAGTCTGTTATAACCGGGCTTTACCGGTACTTGTCTGATCTTTCGGTCGAACTCACGTTATAAAGCATATTCTTCAAAGGATTTCCTATACCCATGATCACCACAAAACCTTTTAATGCTCATATACTTCGCATATGCCTTCTTTGCCGGATTTATCCCTGATTTTGTATCATGTATGTTCGCGGCATGAACTGAAACGGCAAAGAGATTACCCATTATATCCACTACTATAATGCCGTTTACGTCTCTTGACTAGTGTGAACAGGCCATAGGTAACATTTACAAGACGCCCTGCCGCAGAGCGCGCTCTGCGGCAGGGCGTTTCATTAAATAGATTCCAGCTTTTGTATTTCATCCCGGAGCGCCGCGGCCTGCTCAAACTCAAGATTTTTCGCGTGTTCCAGCATCTCATTTTTGAGCGCGACAATCAATTTTTTCCGCTGGGCGGGTATCAATACATTATACGATTTCTTTAATGTTTCCGTTGATTGCTCTACGGCGCTACGCGCTTCTTCCGCACGGCGTTCAAGTATGTTGGCGATTGCTTTTTTCACTGTCGCCGGTTTTATGTTATGCGCCGTGTTGTATTCCGTCTGAATTTTACGCCTGCGCTCGGTTTCGCTTATCGCTTCTCGCATCGCATCGCTCATTCTGTCGGCGTACATTACGACTTTTCCGGCGGCGTTACGGGCGGCGCGTCCTATTATTTGCACCAGACTCGTTACAGAACGCAAAAAACCGATTTTGTCCGCGTCAAGTATCGCGATGAACGAAACTTCCGGCAGGTCTATTCCTTCGCGCAGCAAATTTATCCCGATAAGCACGTCAAAATCGCCCTGCCTCAACTGCGTAAGTATTTCTACCCTTTCGATAGTCTCAACTTCACTGTGTATATAGCGTACTTTCAAACCCATATTCAGTAAAAAGTCGGTTAAATCTTCCGCCATTTTTTTTGTAAGCGTAAGGATAAGACTGCGCCCGCCTGATTTTATATGTTTTTGTATTTCCCCGTAGATGTTTTCCATTTGACCTTCGCTTGGACGCACTTCAATTTCAGGATCCAAGAGACCGGTGGGGCGTATCAACTGTTCCACAACACGCGACGACTGTTTTATTTCCGTTTCGCCCGGTGTCGCGGACACATAAATTGTTTTGTCCAGCAGTTCCGTAAATTCATCAAAACGCAACGGGCGGTTGTCCAGCGCGCACGGCAGGCGAAAACCGTAATCTACAAGATTCTGCTTGCGGCTGCGGTCGCCCGCATACATCGCGCCTATCTGCGGCAAACTTACATGACTTTCGTCAATAAAAGTTAAATGGTGTTTCGGTAAGTAGTCGATAAGCGTATCGGGACGGTCGCCCGGACTTCTGCCCGCAAGCGGCGCGGAATAGTTTTCTATACCCGGACAGTAACCCATCTCGCCAAGCATTTCTATATCGTATTCAACACGGGTTTTAAGACGCTCAGCCTCCAGATTTTTGCCCTCGTTTTTTAACTCTTCGTAGCGGGCGGCCAACTCGTCTTTTATACGCGGCAACGCTTCGGAAATCATTATTTGCGGCATGACAAACTGCTTTGCCGGATACAGCATAGCGCTGTCCAGCTCCTCAAATATTTCGCCGGACACCGGATTAAAACGCCGTATGCGGCTGACGGTTTCCCAATCCAAATCGACGCGGTAAGCGTCTTCCAGATAAGCGGGAAATATTTCCAGCGTATCGCCACGCCGCCGGAAACGCCCGCGTTCAAGCACGGCATCGTTTCTTTCGTACTGCAATTCGATAAAACGGCGCATCAGAGCGTCAAGATCCACAGTATCGCCTTTTGAAAAAGTCGCCGTCATCTTTTTGTAAATCTCAGGCGTCGCAAGCCCGTAGATACAGGAAACTGTCGCCACTATGATAACGTCTTTGCGTTCCATAAGACTGCGCGTGGCGGAAAGCCGCAGACGTTCAATTTCTTCATTTATCGAGGCGTCTTTTTCGATGTAAAGGTCGCGGCTTGCCACATAAGCCTCCGGCTGGTAGTAATCGTAGTACGAAACATAGTATTCAACGGCGTTGTACGGGAAAAATCCTTTGAACTCGCGGTAAAGCTGGGCGGCAAGGGTCTTGTTATGGCTGATTATGATTGTAGGCATCTGAACGGCTTCGATTATTTTTGCCATCGTGAACGTTTTGCCGGAACCTGTAACGCCGCGCAAGGTCTGGCATTTGTCTCCGGCAATCACGCCTTTCGCCAAAGCCGCAATCGCCTGCCCCTGATCTCCCGCCGGTTCAAACGGAGACACTACTTCAAAACGCCTCATAAGTTAGTCTAGTAAGCACGGCGCAATCACGTCAACAGCGGGCCGCCAGCGGCTCAGGGCTTCTGCATTTACTTTTTTACCGTGATGAAGGAGAAAAGGGGATATTCCGAAGGAATAAGTATGGACATAGGGAAACTGAAAGAAAAGCTGGAAAGGGTAACAGCCCCCGGCGACAACGGGGAAATCTGCGGCATAATTTGGAAGCTGTTCCGGTTATCGGACTGGTAACACAGGCAGGGCGAGCACATATAAATTATCCTGAATCAGAAGCGAAAGAAGATTGAAAGAGCAGTCGTTCAAGATATTCATTAAACCATGCCGTCTTTTTCCGGCATCCTATTATACTACTTTTCGTTTCCGTATCAGATCGCGCTATCGTCAATGCCAACTTCCTCAATATCGCCATGTTTTCAGGCCCGTTATCCTTGCGTAATCGGGAGTCGTCTTCTCCAAACGCTACGTCAAGCACATAATATAACGAGTTTTCTATTCTCCGGGTAGTGGGTAA
>JAITDS010000250.1 GCA_031282435.1 Spirochaetaceae bacterium | reverse complement strand
ATACCGTTTCTACAGACCTCACGCCGCTCCCGGTTTCTTGACCCCCGCCGAATTTTCCTCTACTCCGGGCTTACACATTCACATCCCGTAACTGTCCTATTTGTTATGAGAACGGACAGTCGGCTTGCCGGTATCCCTTTATTATTGGTAGACTTAAAGCCGTAAGCATTATATTCTGTTTCCATTTTTTAGGAGGATACTTATGAAGAAATTTTGTGGTTTAATGAGTATTGCCATTATTCTTTTCGCCTCTTGTGCCAAAGACACAAAACCCGGCGTTTACTTTTTGAATTTTAAGCCGGAAGTTGACAAACAGTGGACGGATGTGGCGGCGCAGTTTACCAAAGAAACCGGCATACCGATGAAAGTTGTTACGGCCGCAAGCGGGACATACGAACAAACGTTGCGCGCCGAGATGACCAAGTCTAAACCCCCGACATTGTTCAATCTGAACGGCCCTATCGGGATGCACACATGGCGGGACTATACCGCGGACCTTAAAAACAGCCGGATTTATGAGTGGCTGGGAGATAAAGGGCTTGCGATAGGCGAAGACGGCAACATCTACGGCATACCGTACGCTATCGAAAGTTACGGCATTATTTACAATGACGCTATACTGCGAAAATATTTTGCGCTTCCTTCCCGCAAGGTAAAGGATATAAGCGATGCCGGCGGCATAAATAATTTTGCAAGACTTAGGGCGGTTGCCGAAGACATTCAGGCGCAGGCGACGGCTCTTGGAATTTCGGGGGCTTTCGCGTCAACATCCTTCTCGCCGGGCGAAGACTGGCGCTGGAATACTCACTTGGCCAATATGCCTATATATTTTGAGTATAGAGATAAAGGCGTCAACGATTTAACGACCATTGATTTAACGTACTCGGAAAACCTTAAAAATATTTTTGACCTTTATATTAACAATTCCATTACGGACAGAAAAATGGTAGGCTCAAAAACGGTAGGCGATTCTATGACGGAATTCGCTTTAGGCAAGGTTGCCTTTATCCAGAACGGCACATGGGCGTGGACACAGATAGCGGATGAACAGGGAAATGTTGTTGATCCGCAGGATATAAAGTTTCTGCCTATTTATACCGGAGTAATCGGCGAAGAAACTCAAGGGCTTTGCGTCGGTACGGAAAATTTTATCGCGGTAAACAGCCGTGTAAGCCAAGAAAATCAAGACGCCTCGTTTCAATTTCTTGAGTGGCTGTTTAATACGGATACCGGAAAAAAATTAGCCTCAGACAGTCTGGGTTTAATTACTCCGTTTACCACGTTTTCAGAGGAAGAGCGTCCAAGCGATCCCCTTATAAAGGAAATGTACCGGTATCTGGGCGAGCAGGGCATTAACTCGGTTCCATGGGTGTTTACGACCTTTCCAAGTCAGGAATTTAAAAATGAACTTGGCGCGGCTCTCAACGCTTACGCCGTGGAAAACCAAAACTGGGATTATGTAAAAAACACATTTATCAACAGCTGGGCCGCTGAAAAAAAAGCAAATCAGTAAAACCTCTTCCGGTCATTTGTGTTTTAAGGCATAATAGGCTTATCCGGCAACCCGTGCGGGTTGCCGGATAAGCTCAATTGTCTTTGTCATCCTGTCGTAATGTTTGGAGGAACAGTATGGAAAAATCACTAAAAAAGTATTTCTGGTTTTTTGCGGGGCCAACTCTACTTTGTTTTATAATAGCGTTTATAGTGCCGTTTATTTATGGCATCGTTCTTTCTTTTGCGAAATTTACAACCGTTACCGATTTAACAATGACCGGTTTCGGCAATTATTTACAGGCGTTTTCTAATCCGGATTTTTTGAACGCTCTTTGGTTTTCGGTACGTTTTACGGTTGTCTCGGTTGTATTGACTAACGTTATAGCGTTTGCGCTCGCGTTGATGCTTTCCGGCGGAGTAAAAGGAACTAACCTTTACCGTACGCTGATTTTTATGCCTAACTTGATAGGCGGAATAGTGCTTGGATATATTTGGCAGTTTTTGATTAACGGCTTTTTAAGCATTTGGGGCGTTACAATTACGGTGAACGCAAGCTACGGATTTTGGGGCCTTGTCGTTTTAAGCAGTTGGCAGTTTATAGGCTATATGATGATAATTTATATTGCCGGTATTCAAAACATATCTACCGATATACTGGAAGCGGCAAAGATTGACGGCGCAGGGGGCTGGACAACGTTGACAAAAATCACGATACCGCTCGTTATGCCGTCAATAACTATTACTTTTTTTATGTCCGTAGCAAACTCTTTTAAGATGTTTGATCAAAACCTTGCGCTTACCGCGGGTCTTCCGGGAAAACAAACGGCGGGCTTAGCGCTTGATATTTACAATACCTTTTACGGCAGAACCGGCTGGGAAGGCGTAGGGCAGGCAAAGGCGTTCATGTTCTTTATTATCGTTGCAATAATATCGCTTGTTCAACTGTCTATTACGCGCCGGCGGGAGGTGGAAAACTGATGATATCCAGACATGAAAGACCGCATATAAAAGGCGGAAAATTGATTATTGGCGTTATACTTTGCGCGGTGTCCATACTTTTTTTGCTGCCGATAATACTCGTTATTATTAATTCGTTTAAATTCAAACTTGCCGTAATAAATACGCCGTTTGCCCTTCCCGGCGCGGATTCATTTGCGGGATTAAGCAATTATTTTAATGGTTTGGCGGCCACCGGTTTTTTTAAGGCCGCAGGTTTTTCTCTCTTTGTTACCGTGTTTTCCGTTGCCATTATCGTGCTGTTTTCAAGCATGACGGCTTGGTTCATAACGCGAAGCCGCAGCGTTTTTTGCAAAGTTTTGTATTTTGCGTTTGCTTTTGCGATGATAGTGCCGTTTCAAATGGTAATGTTTCCGCTTACGCTTGTCGCAAACCTGCTCCACCTTGATAATCCTGTCGGCATATTGTTTATATATTTAGGTTTCGGGGCGGGAACGTCCGTGTTTTTATATTCCGGTTTTATAAAATCCGTACCTATCGCCGTTGAAGAAGCCGCCGTAATAGACGGATGTACGCCAATACGCGCTTTTTTTAGCGTTGTCCTTCCGATGCTTACGCCGATTTCAATCACTGTGGCCATATTAAATACCATGTGGATTTGGAACGATTATCTTCTGCCAAGCCTTATAATCGGTTCCGAATACCGTACCATACCTGTCGCCGTTCAATATTTGCGCGGGGGACATGGTTCTATAGATATGGGATACATGATGGCGGTAATTACTATGGCGCTTATACCGATTATAATTTTTTACTTTTTTTGCCAGAAATACATCATCAGGGGCGTTACAGCCGGTTCCGTTAAAGGCTAAAATTAAAGGTTAAAGGTATTGCGCGGGATTTTTATCGTTTCTATTTTAGCCGTTTTTTCCCTTTCGGGCTTCGCGTCCTGCTCGCGTTCATCGCCAACGATAGCGTTTTCCACTGTATCGCTTAGCTATATCGAGCAGGATGCGGCACCGGTTCAAACTATGAATTTTTTTGTAATCGCTAGTGATGACGACGGATATGAGGATCTTGCTGAACTGCGCCTTTACAACGACTACGACGGGCTTGTATGGTCGTTTACGCCGGAAACATGGATGCGTTACGATGAAGCCGGAAATACGTGGATTGGAAGCAATAAAATAGTTATGGCCGGAGGAGAAAGTTTTCCTAGCGGCCAATACCGCGCCGTGCTTATTGATAAAGGCGGCGAGCGGACGGAACGGACATTTGGTTTTGACGTACCCGCGATACCGCGTTATAAATTTCCTAAACTTACAATAACCGAAGGCACTTATAGTATCGATTCGGAGTACCCCGAATCTTATTTTTTATGCTACAATATGGACGGTTCCTACCGCAGTTCCATCAGACTGGAAGCAAAAACAGGAAACATATCTTCACTACGGCTGGGTTCCGACATTTTAAGCGTCGCGTTGTGGGCGCGGGACCCGGCCTATTCAATTTCAGCGCTTACAAAGATGACGGCTATACGCTGACGGCGATGGATACGATTAAAAGCTATGTAATGCGCGGCGGGCGGGCCACTAAAGCCCAGCAATATGCGCTTGAAACATTGAGCGGCAAATACTGTATCCCGTTTAACGATACCCCGCTTGATTTTTCTACCGTTTTTAACAATGAAAATCCGGTAACAATAGAAATAGGTTTTGGTATGGGAAGCGCGACTGCGGAAATAGCCTGTGCAAATCCTAAAAAAAATTATATCGGGATTGAAGTCTTTCGAGCCGGTATAGGGCGGCTCCTTTGGGAAATTGAGAGGCGCTCCCTTAATAATGTGCGGATTATTGAATATGACGCGGTTTCGGCGATTGAAAAAATGTTGCCCGATTGCGCGTCCTCCGGCGGCGTTGAAGCCTTTCATATTTTTTTTCCTGACCCCTGGCCAAAGAAAAAGCACAATAAGCGCCGGCTTGTAAAACGCCCTTTTACGGATATGCTTTCGTTGAAACTAAAAAACGGCGGTTATATTTACATGGTAAGCGACTGCGAGGATTACTGTAACTTTGCCTTGTCGGAACTTAGCGCGACTCCGGCGTTAAGAAACGTTTACGAAAAATTCGCGCCGGCTCAAGAGTGGCGTCCTCTTACAAAGTTTGAAAAAAAAGGACTTTCACACGGAAGCGCGATAAAAGAACTGTTGTTTGTAAAATAATTTTTTAACATGGGACTGCGGCCAACAGGTGGCCAGCCGCTTCCTTGCCTTGCCTTTTACAACACAAGGGGCATTGGCTAACGAGGGCTGTACTTAAATCCGGTAATCAAAATTCGGGCGCATTTTCACCTGCGGCTGATGCCGCAGGTGAAAACCGCGCTTTCCGCTATTATGAAAACGCTCATGCGTTTTCATACCGCTTCAATCGCTTGCGCGTTGATTTTAGTTGCCAGCCACCTGACAGGGAAAGCACAACGCGCTTTGCGCGTTGTGCCGCGCAAGCGATTGTAGGGGTTGCGAAGCAAGACACGGCGCCCCCTGCGGGGGCGGCGTGGCCGGAGCGCGAAAGCGCGCAGCCCCGAAAAGCGCGGTTTTTGCGCCGCTTTAGCGGCGTGAAAATGCGCCCAACAATGAAAAAGAGTCTCTGATGCTATGTCGAAATCATGTAAAACCTTGAATCTTCCCGAAACCGGAATCGCTGGCCCGATGACGTGCCGCTTGAATAAAAAAATGAGTCGTCCTATACTGTTATAGCTTTCTAACATAGGAGGAATTTTGATGACTTTATCGGAAGTGCCAAGCGGCGCTGAATTCAAAGTGAAAAAAGTAAACTTGGGCAAAGAGGTCGGCAAGCGGCTTGCCGACATGGGATTTACCGAAGGGACAGAAGGGCGCATAGTCCGCCGTGGAATTTTTCACGGGCCTTTAGAGATTCGTATACTAGGCTATGAAATACTAATAAGAAACTTTGAAGCGTCCGGCATTGAAATTGAGCCGCTTGCTGCCTGAAGCCTAAAATAGGGAATAAAATATGGAAAAAAATACATTGAGAATTGCGTTGGCGGGCAATCCAAACTCAGGGAAGACAACCCTTTTTAACGCGATTACCGGCGCTCATCATCAGGTAGGCAATTATCCCGGCGTTACGGTGGAAAAACGGGAGGGAACGCGCAAATGGAACGGGTACAACTATCATTTTATCGATCTGCCCGGCATATACAGTCTTACCGCGTATTCGGAAGATGAAGTTGTGGCGCGGGATTTCATACTGGACGATAAACCGGACCTGATAGTTGACGTGCTGGATTCAACCAACCTTGAACGTAACCTTTACCTGTGCCTTCAGATGCAGGAATTAGGCATACCTATTGTAGGGGCGTTGAATATGTCGGACGAGGCCAAAAATCTGGGCATCCAAATAGATTACAACAAACTTTCCGCCGCTTTCGGGATAGATTTTGTCGAAATCACGGCTAGTAAAGGACGCGGCATCGACAAGTTGCTCAATACAATCGAGACAGTCTATTCAAAAGCGCAAAACGGAAAAATCGAGTCTAAAACCTTAAATTACGGCGCGGACATCGAGGCATGGCTTAAAAAGATTGAAGACTTAATCATAGAGGGGCAAAACGCGAAAACACCGGCGAGCGGATGGCCGGAATTGTCCGGTGTGTCCGGCGCAAGTGACGGCGCGCGTAAAGACCAGTTTCAAGGAGAAGCGCGTTTCCTTGCCGCCAAACTGCTGGAAAAAGACAAGGCCGCCGCGGCGCGTCTGGGCGCTAATCCGAATAACAAGGCTATTTTAAAGGCCGCGCAGGAAGGCATAGACTGGATAGAAAAACACTACGGTAAAGACGCGGAAATAGTTATATCGGAGCGGCGTTACGCATACATACACAGTATCGTTAAGGGACTCGTCAACAACAAAAAGACCGCTTCTCCGGTTACGGAAGCGATAGACAAAGTAATAATGAACCGCTTCCTTGCCCTGCCAATATTTATCGGTATACTTTGGCTGGTATTTCAGCTTACGTTTACCATCGGCGCTTACCCGCAGGACTGGCTGCAATCGTTTTTCGACTTTGCAGGCAGTTTTCTGAACAATCACATGGCGGAGGGGCCGCTGCGTTCCATGCTTGTTGACGGCATTATAGCCGGTGTAGGAAGCGTGTTCAGCTTTGTGCCGCTCATCGTGCTGTTGTTTTTTTTCCTGTCTATACTGGAAGACGTTGGCTATATGTCCCGCGCCGCCTTCGCCACCGACAAACTGTTGCACAGTTTCGGACTGCACGGACAATCCGTATTTCCGCTGATGCTCGGCTTTGGCTGCTCGGTTCCGGCTATAATGTCATCGCGCACGTTGAAAAGCCCGCGCGACCGCATAGTTACCGTGCTGGTAACCCCTATGATGAGTTGCGGGGCGAAACTGACGATATACGTATTGTTTACCGCGGCATTCTTTCCAAACAACGCGGCCAACATGGTGATGCTGATATACGCCTGCGGGGTCGTGATTGGTCTTGCAAGCTCCGCGTTACTCAAAGCTACCGTGTTAAAAGGCGACCCTACGCCGCTGGTTATGGAACTGCCACCCTACCGTATGCCTACATTGGGCGGAGCTCTTTGGCACGTATGGGAAAAACTTGGCAGTTATGTAAAAAAAGCGGGAACCATAATCCTCGCCTGCTCCATTCTGATATGGCTTATGACAAATTATCCGGACCATGAATTATCCGGTTCTCAGATTGAACAGCTTAGAACAAGCTATATGGCGCAAAATTCGGGCGCGGGTGATGACGAGGTGAACGGCTACATAGAAATCGCTCAGGCGGACGCGCGGCTTGAACACAGCGTTGCCGGAACTATGGGACGTTTCATAGAACCGTTTTTTAAGCCGCTGGGTTTCAATTGGAAAATGTCTATAGCCGCGATAACAGGTTTTGCTGCTAAAGAAGTCGTAGTTTCCACGCTTGGCATCCTGTATCACGTCGGCATGGACGAAGAAGGAGACAGCACGAAACTGCAAGAAGCCGTGCGGGAAGATATTCATCCGCTGAACGGTTTTACGTTTATGCTTTTTATGCTGTTAATACCGCCCTGTATCGCGGCGCTCTCAGTAATTAAGGCGGAACTTGGCTGGAAATGGCTTGGTTTTGAAATAGTGTTTCTGTTATTAACCGGCTGGATAGTAAGTTTTATAGTATTTCAACTCGGCAGTCTTATTATAGGCTAGGCTTGCGGGAGGGGGGGGGGGGGTATTTCCCGAAACGCGGAACGGCAAGTCCGGGAAGGCTTGCTTTAAGTTAAGGAGTTTTTATGGGTTTTCAAGAAATCGCTGTAATGGTGATAGGAGCCGCCGCGTTAATCGCTTTGGTTTTATATGTTGCAAAGATATTTAAGCGAAAAGGCGATTGTTGCTGCGGCAGTGAAAAATGCCCGCATTGCAAAAAAGAATAATTTTTTTACGAGGCAGCAGATTTCAGAAGCCGCCGGTAACTGGTGGCTTGTGGGGGGGGGGGGGGATTTGGGCGCATTTTCACGCCGCTAAAGCGGCGCAAAAACCGCGCTTTCCGTTCCAATTAAAAAGGACGGCGTAAAACGCCGTCCTTTTTAATTCCACTTCAATCGCTTGCGCGTCGTAATCACGGACGCGCTTGCTTACGAGACTTGAGTTTCGAAAACCGGTTTGCGCTATGCACAAACTCAATTTGAATGTTTTTGTGTATACTTTAGTTATGCGAAATACCCCCAAAATTGATCGTATGATAAAATATACACTTCAAAGTATTGACAAAAAAATAGAATATTATAGAATTAACTTTATATTACTTTTTATGGGATTATTTGTATGAATTTTCAGGAATTACGGTCAATAATTAAAGATAAATATTCAAGCGGAACATTTGAGACTTCGTCTGATTCGATACAGATAAAAATATTCGATCTAAAAAAAGAAGAACTTATTCCCATTATTACTGAAATAGGCGCTATACCCGAAGATATTGGACATGATTCCAGCGAAGAGAAACTATACGCAAAAGTATCTGATACAGTATTAGCTAAATGTTTTCAAGAATTAGGGCTAAAATCCAGTGTAAATGAACCACCTCGCGGCTTGCCGCGAGGTATCTTGTAGGCGTTGAAATTATTTATGTGGTTCGTTCTGCAAGGAAATTATTGAACTGTGGGGTCTAATACCATTTTTTATTTGGCGTTGCCAACTCGAACCGCCGCAAGCGGCGGGGTATTAGACCCCACTGCGAATAAAGAGCGCGCAAATTGCGCCGATGTCGTGGCGAAAAGTCAATTTCATAATTACTCATTGGTAGGTGATGCCAAATCATTTAGACTAAGCCGAACCGCAAAAAATCAAAAAGATTTCAAAGTAAAATCAATGGCCGACTGGAAAGGTGATAATGATTATTCAGTATTAGTCTGTCCCTATTACCAATATCCAAAATCAAGGAGTCAGATTTATGGGCAAGCATTAAATGATAATATTACTTTATTCACATGGGAATATCTTTCAATTCTATTAGAAAATAATATTTGTGAAAATGAGCAAGTAAATATATCAAATTTATGGAATATTTGTTTTACATTGTCTAAGGATATTAATATAGCAGATAGAAATAGCTGTTTTCTTTCACGCCAAGATGAAATAATCAGATTATATTTAAAATTAGACCAGTCACAATTTAATAACTATTTTGAAAAATATAAAATAAATATTATTGCAAGAGGCGAAACAGAAATAAAATACTGGGAAGATAAAATATTAGAAATCAAGCAATATACCAAAGAAAAAGCAATTAGCGAATTATTAGCATCATTGAAATTAAATGAGAAAATATCCTCAATAAAGAATTATATTAATTTTCTTAGAGACGAGCAGATATAATTATGTATACTCTAAATAAAATATATAAAGGCGATTCTATAGAATTGGTTAAGGATATTGATGATAACGCTATTGATTTAATAGCAAGTGATATTCCTTATGGTATTGGAGTAGATACGTGGGATGTTTTGCACAATAATACTAACAATGCGTATCTTGGCTCAAGTCCCGCTCAAGAAAAGGCCGGTGCTGTATTTAGAAAAAGAGGAAAGCCTCTGAATGGCTGGTCTGAAGCCGATAGACATATCCCAAAACAATACTATGATTGGGTTTCATCGTGGGCAGGTGAATGGCTTCGGATTTTGAAACCAGGAGCCAATGTATTTATATTTGCCGGACGGCGTTTGTCTCATCGTTGTATATGTGCCTTTGAAGATGCCGGTTTTACTTACAAAGACATGATTGGCTGGGAAAAAGAACGGGCTGCGCATAGAGCCCAAAGAATCAGTATAATATTTGATAGAAGGGGCGATGTTTTTTCCGCAAATAAATGGCATGGTTGGAAAGTTGGAAACTTACGGCCTGTTTTTGAACCAATATTATGGTTTTCAAAACCGTATAAAATAGGGGGAACAATAGCTGATAATGTTTTAAAACATGGACTTGGGGCTTTTAATGAGAATATATTAAAAAAATATAAACAGGAACCGGATAATATTTTTCATATCAAATCACAGCCGTCTGACACCGGTCTCCATCCTACACAAAAACCATTAAAACTTATGGAATTGCTAATTGAATTAACAACGGTAGAGGGACAAATTGTATGCGATCCATTTTGTGGAAGCGGAACTACTTTAATAGCCGCATTGCGCCTTAACAGAAAATATATCGGTTTTGAAAGGGAAGAAAAATATTATAATATAATATTAGATAGAATAAATAATGAAGAATATGATATTAAGAGTATATTGCTGTAATTATATAAATAATGTGTTGGGGGTGGGGGGATAATTTTGGGTGTATTTTCACGCCGCTAAAGCGGCGCAAAAACCGCGCTTTTCGTTCCAATTCCTCGCCCCCCTTGCGGGGGTCTGCGGGATCATCCGTCCGGCGATTTCAGCGCCGGACGGCAAAACATTTCATCGAACTGTTTTGTACTTCAATCGCTTGCGCGTCGCACTCACGGACGCGCTTGCATACCCCGCCCTTTAGGGCGGTTCGAGTTGGCAACGCCAAATAAAAAATGGTAGTAGACGGGTTTGCGCCGCAAACCCCCGCAGTTAAATAATTTCCTTACCCGATTGAACCACGTGAATAATTTCAACGCCTACAAGATACTTCGTCGCAAACGCCGGTCTTCGACCTTAGGCGCGCTTGCCGCGAGGTGGTTTATTTGAGGCAATGCGGACTATTGACAAAAATTCTACTCATTCGTAAAATGGAAAACATAGACTACAAATCCAAGGAAGAAAATCCGCATTAACTCCTTTCAAACGATTTCAATTTGAAACGCTTTGCGTTTGCGCGTGAAGTTTTATTGTATCGTAGAAGCATTAAATTTGAGGTTTAACATGGCTTACATGAGAAAAAGTAAAGTTAGCGCCGCAGTTCTTGATGTAGATTCTGAACTGTTCAACAATGGTGAAGGCGAAACCGCCTCCGAAGCGCTGAAGGGCGCGAACATTGATGATTCCGCGGTTACCGGAGCTTCTTTTGAAAACACCGGTAACGATTTTGACGGTGATACGGCTCCGGAAAACGTACCTTACGGCGCGGAAAACGGCTTTGATGATGTCCACGAAGATGTGGACGAGGGCGGCGAAAGGCAGGCCGGCAAGGTGGTTGTACGCGCCAGACCACGCGCCCATGTCCGCGACCGCCAAGAATATGAAACGGAAGGCCATACGACTATAGGCGCGCGGATACCGCGTCAGTCGCAGATAAGACCGCGCCGAACCTATGAGCAGCGCAACAGGGAAACCAACTCTCCTTCGCACTATGGCGCTTACCCCGGCAATGGCGCGGTGAACGCCCCGCTTAATATAACGTATCCGCAGGGAACATTGCCGGAATTGCCAAAGAATCTGCCCTCCATGCCGAGGATTTACGGGAAACCCGAACCCCGCGGCGAGGATGACGGCAAACAACGGCTTTCTGTAAACGAGCTTTCCCGTCTTAGCATGATAGACCTGCGTACTCTCGCCGCTTGTTACGGGATTTCGCATGAGGATCTTGTTCCGCTCAAAAAACAAGAATTGATATTTACATTGCTTAAAGCGCACACCGAGCGCGGCGGGATAATATACGCCTACGGTTCGCTTGAAATTTTGCCGGACGGTTACGGCTTTCTGCGAAGCCCGCAGAATTCTTACCTTTCCGGGCCGGACGATATTTACATATCCGCGAGTCAAATCCGGTTGTTCGCGCTCAAAACCGGCGATACCGTTTCCGGACAGATACGTACTCCAAAGGAAGGCGAGCGTTTCTTTGCCATGCTAAGGGTAGAAACTGTCAATTTTGACGATCCTTCAGTAGCCCAGAACCGTATTCCTTTTGACAACCTTACGCCTTTGTACCCTAACAAAAAACTTGACTTGGAAACAACGGGCGATGACGTTTCAACTCGTATAATCAATCTGTTTTGTCCTATCGGTAAGGGGCAGCGCGCTATTATTGTCGCGCCGCCACGTACGGGTAAAACGATAATGATGCAGAAAATCGCTAACGCTATCACAACGAATCATCCGGAAGTTTATCTTATAGTCCTGTTGATTGATGAGCGTCCCGAAGAAGTTACCGATATGGAACGTACTGTTCACGCGGAAGTGATTTCTTCCACTTTTGACGAGCAGGCAAGCCGTCATGTGCAGGTTACGGAGATGGCTTTGGAAAAGGCGAAGCGTCTTGTCGAGCATAAGCGGGACGTGGTTATTTTGTTGGATTCGATAACACGTCTTGCCCGCGCTTACAATCAGACAGTTCCTACTTCGGGCAAAATTCTATCCGGCGGTGTTGATTCTAACGCTTTGCATAAGCCTAAGCGGTTTTTTGGCGCGGCGCGTAACATTGAAGAGGGCGGAAGTCTTACGATTATCTCGACCGCGCTTGTCGAAACCGGCAGCCGTATGGACGAGGTTATTTTTGAAGAGTTTAAGGGTACGGGTAACATGGAAATTAATCTTGACCGTCGTATTTCGGACAGGAGGCTTTTCCCCGCTATCAATATCAAGAAATCCGGTACTCGCAAAGAGGAGTTGTTGCTTTCCGAAAAAGAGCTTCAGCGTATCTGGATTCTGCGTAAATTTATCAATCCTATGGAAGATGTTGAGATTATTGAGCTTCTTATTGACAAAATGAAAAAAAGCAAGAATAATGAGGCATTCTTAAATTCGATGAATACTGGCGCCGCCGGTATGGATTAAATGTGTGTGAGGATATTATGAAGAGTGGGATACATCCTAATTATGAATTTACAACGATTACGTGTGCCTGTGGTAATGTGATAGAAACTCGTTCAACGGCGAAGGATATAAAGGTTGAAATATGTTCCGCGTGTCATCCGTTTTTTACCGGCAAGCAAAAGCTAGTAGATACCGCGGGCCGCATTGAGCGTTTCCGCAAAAAATACAACATCAAAGAATCCTAAGCTCGTCATTGGGCTTACTGCTTTGTGTTCAGCATGACGCTGTCTTCCGGAGTCTGCCGTCCCTGCTTAATATAGCGGCGCATTAATTTTAGCCGCCGGTGAACGGCCAGTCTCTTTCATCCGTTGACTTTTTATTTAGCTCATGTTACGCAAAAAGATCATTATTCCCCATGTTAAAAACAGACGGTAATTCCATTGTCCTTTTCAGTGATGCCATATAAATCCGTGTTTTTACCGCGAAGTGATTGTAACCGTGAATGTATGTTCAGAACGATACGGGCATGGAATTAGAGGAACGGCAAAGGTGGCGGAATAACTCCATAGCGGTTGTCAATTGGCAGTTTACGACCGCATAGGCGAGAAGGGGAATATCGTTTTTTAGCCTAAGTTCGATATAAGCGGGACCTAAGAGGCATATTATATAAAATATCATCATGTCAACATGACAGTAGAATTCGGGCAGTGGGTTAAAAGGGTTGTTTACCAAAGGATTCTCTGAAAGAACCAGAAATTAATCACAAGAGCGATAACAATTTTGGTGGTGAGCAAAAAATGTTGTTTGCCTGTTCCTTTTCGCTATAATTTGTTTACTGACAATACTTTAGCATACATCTTTACCAAGAACTTCACACTTTTCGCCCACTACCAACGATTTTATGCGTACCGGGATCTTTGGAAAAGTGTATTCCTTTTCGTACTAAACGGGAACACCATGTTCTCAATGACAGGTGTTTTCTCTCTATCTTTTGCGTATTCTTTTTACCTGTGACCACCTCACTGTCAGTAATACGCGACCGGTAAGCGAAATTATTGTCGAAATACACGATGTTTATATTAAACGGCTAAAGCAACGCCGTCAGCTCGTCTGGATTTTTGTGTTCCCGGGAGCCAAAATGAAAGGCCAACGGTTCGCCCGTGTTATGGTCTATAGCCAGGGCAGGGCATCGGCGTTTACTTTTTTGCTAAGCGGGAATACATAATATACTAAGGCATCAGGATACCTTTGGAGGAGGCATGGCAAAGATAAGCATTCGGGATTTAGCGCGGGTTGCGGATTTTCTTGACGAGATAAACGACCCGCATCGGACGAAATACGGGAATATCCGGCACAAACTCGTTGATATCATCGTGACAGCCTTCACTGCCGCTTTATGCGATTGAATACTATGAGGAAACGGAGGAATTAGGGCGGTTAAAGCCGGATTTTTTCAAACGGTTTTTGGAATTGCCAAACGGGATACCGGATGAATCCGTGTTTCGGCGGGTGTCGCAATGTATAAACCCGTATCACCTGAAGGAAGGACCGGAAAACCGGCTTGCGG
>JAITDS010000054.1 GCA_031282435.1 Spirochaetaceae bacterium | reverse complement strand
GTTGAGCTTGGGCGGCTAACAGGTTATCATAATCGGCAGACGGTACAATAAAGTTCTATTAGTTCAATGTCTTTTTGCATAGTACATTAAGCTTATATCTTTTTGTGCCGTTTGCCTTTATTTCAACCCTTGATTCGCATTACAAATTACCTTCCAAAGCGCTTTTACGCTTCCGCGTAATCGTGTCTTCGAAAGTTTCCTCCGTTACGAGGGCAAGCGCCTCCGTAGGACACACCCTGATACACGAAGGCTTGTCGGCAACGCCCTTGCAAAGGTCACACTTATTGGCGACCTTCTTTGCCGTGCCGTCACTTGCGACTTCCGCCGTCTCCACGATTTCGACAGCGCCGAAAGGACACGCGATAACGCAGTTTTTGCATCCTATACATTTTTTCGTGTCGATGTAAACAGTCCCGTCCCTAATGCTTATAGCGCCCGACGTGCAAGCCTGCTTGCAGGCGGCGTTTTCGCAATGTCTGCACTGTACCGGTGCGCTCAGTTTGGCCGTCTTTACCATGAATAGGCGCGGGTTAAAGTTATAGCCGTCAGGATCAATCTCAAAGATATGTTTACCTTCGTGAGCCACGACGCAGGCTATCATGCAGGTTCTACATCCGATACAGCGAAGTGGTGTCGCTTTTACAAACTGGTTCATGCCGCGCCCTCCTTTTCAACATGCATACGTTTCCGTATGTCCTCATAGAGCCGCTTGACCTCTTCTTCCGCCCACTTTTGGTCGGGGATTTTTTCGATGCGGGCGGCGCAGTATTTATATTCCGGCGTCCGGCTCGTCGGGTCAAACGACGCAATTGTAAGCTCGTTACACGCTCCTATCCACCATTGGTAGGTCATGTATACCGCCCCTGTTTTTACGCGGCTGGTTGGTTTTACGCGAGTATAAGCGTAACCGCGTTTGGAAATAATTTTTACGATGTCGCCTTCTTTTACGCCGAGTTGTTTCGCCTGTTCCGGTGACATTTCAACCCGGCCCGGTTCGTCCTCAAGACTGCGGAGCAGACGGCAGTTTCCGGTCATAGTACGCACGGAGTAATGTCCCACCTCGCGCACCGTGCATAGGGCCAACGGGTACTCGTTATTTTCCACTTCTGTTGGCGGATGGTACGGCGAAGTTTTGAGTATGCCTATCCCGTCCGGCGTAGCGAAGTTTCCGCCCGCGTGAAGAAACATCGTCCCCTTGTCCTGCGGCCCTTTGTCGCGGCACGGCCACTGTAGGCTGCCCAGTTTCTCTATTTTTTCGTAAGTCGCCCCCGTGAATTTTGGACAGAGGTCTATCATCTCGTCCCATATTTCTTCAGTGTTGTTGTAATGCATCTTGTAGCCCATAGCCTCAGCGATAAGGCAGGTAATTTCCCAGTCCGTTTTGACATTGCCTACAGGTTCCAGTATCTTGCGTATACGCTGAAATCCCCGGTCCGAGCTTGTGTAGACCCCTTCATGCTCTCCCCAAGCGGTGGCGGGCAGTATCGCGTCCGCGTGTTCGCAGGTCTTGTTCCAGAAAATATCCTGAACCACAACAAAGTCTATCATGTCGAGCGCTTCGCGTATCTCTTCAAGATCAGGGTCGCTCTGGCATGGATCTTCACCGGTTATGTAGTATGCGTGCAGGCGTTTTGCGGGATCGCTTTGATATTGTACGAATTCCGGCACACGAGTAAGTTGTATGCCAACCTTGTCGTCAAGTTTTACCCCCCATGCCTTTTCAAATTTCGCCCTGATTTCCGGGTCGGTAACGCTCTGATAGCCGGGATAAACGTCCGGCAAGTCTCCCATATCGCAGGTTCCTTGCACGTTGTTCTGCCCGCGCACAGGTCCTGTCCCGCAGGCATAACGTCCGAAGTTGCCGGTAAGCATCGCTATGCTACAAAGACACTTTACCGTTTCCACTCCCTGTGAGAACTGGGTTACGCCCATACCCCACAGTATTACCGAATGTTTGGAGCTTGCGTACTTTCGCGCCGTAAACCTTATATCGTCCGCAGAAAGTCCTGTGATTTTGGCCGCGTATTCCGGAGTGTACTCTTTCACGATTGCCCAAAACTCGTCAAAACCTTTGGTATGCTTTTCAACAAAATCTTTATCCATCAGATTTTCGCTGATAATCACGTTTGCGAGCGCGTTTACCAGCGCCACGTTGGTTCCGCCTTTCAACTGTAAATGGAGGTCGGATATGCGGGCTGTTTCTGTGATGCGCGGGTCCGCGCAGATTATGCAGCAGCCTTTTTCTTTCGCCCGTGTTATTCGCCGCGCCACGATTGGATGAGAAACCGCCGCGTTGTATCCTATATTGAATATGACTTCCGCGTCCTCAATTTCAGGAATGGAAAGAGACATCGCGCCTTCTCCTATCGTCTGTCTTGAACCTGCTACGGAAGCGGCGTGGCAGATGCGGGCGCAGTGGTCTATGTTGTTCGTCCCCATCACGGCACGGGCGAACTTTTGCGTTATGTACCCGGCTTCGTTGCCCGGCCCCCGTGCCGACGCTGCGGCTAAAAACGCGCCCGGCCCCCATTTTTCTTTTACCTTTTTGAAGTTGTCCGCCACAAATTTTATGGCTTCGTCCCAACTAACGGCTTCCAGCGGTGATTTTTTGCCGCCTTTCCGAATCATCGGCTCTCTTAGGCGTTTGGTGAGTATCTGCGGGTCGTTAAGATAGTCCCAACCATACCAGCCTTTTAAACAGGCTTTGCCGTCATTCGTCCTTCCTTGTACCGGATGGACATCCAACACTTTGTTGGCCGTTTTATCAACGGTAAAAAGCAGTTGGCATCCCGCCCCGCAGTAACAGCAGGTGGTTTGTATCTCTTTTATTGCCATAACCTTCTCCATGCCCGAATATTTTCAAGCTATTTTTATCGTAACATTGTAAATTTTACCCCGCAACTGTTTTCCATAAATCACTCGCTGGCCAGCCAGTTTCCTCCTTTGCCTTTTAAACGATAAGGGGGTAATAATGTAACGAGTTTTCTACTCCCCAATGTGAGCGGACGCTTTTGGCAAACTGTCCCGCATCCGCAGGCAGACCGGATACAAAAAGATGCCGTTCAATCCCTTCCGGCTTTATCCGACTTATCATACGTTATGATACGGTATCCCATTCTCCGGTTTCAGAAACCCTCTCAGCCATGCTTCCTTCGCCGCTTAATGTCTTCCCGGCCCTGAGCCGTTGCTATGACTGCTAGAATGGTAATTACGGTAAACTCATATAAGGGATACGCTTTTTTCGTCATAATACTAGGATCACGTATGGCGGAAAATAGGCCGTTATTGGCATCAGTTGTTGTCCCGTTTCCCGCCTCCAAAAACCATGCCAAGTATATCACTTTTTCCTTCGTTTTTATATGCCCCCCCCCCCCTCCTGAATAGTTACAACAAGTTTAGTACCTTACCGAAGGCTGCCGTCTTAATCTAGGTAATGCCGTGATGAAAGAAAATTTGTTTATTAACATGGTCAATACCGGCAATTTCATTCTCTACTTCGCGCCAATAAGCAATGTTTTTAAGGATATAAATTTCTTTGTAAAGTCCTATTAAATGTGGGTAGTTACGCTTAATTAATGTAAAAATAGTTTTTTTGTATGGTTCGCGCAGGTTAAGGTTTTCAAACATCAGCTTATCAGCGTAATTGCCTAACAGTTTAGCAAGAGCGGTAACACCGGTAAGGCCGGGTAAAATGGGGCTGATAAAAAGATACGTTTTTATACCGGACGCTTTTAGTTCTTTTAGGGCGGCGACTCGGCGCTCGACTGAAGGAGCATTTGGCTCAAAGTTATGGCGAATACTATCATTATCAGTAACTAACGAGATGCCTACAGTGAGATGCGGTATAGTTTTTAATAAATCAATATCACGTAAAACCAAATCAGATTTTGTTAAAATTTCAACATACGCCTCTGCCGGACGCAACAGTTCCAAACATTGCCGTGTTACCCGATATTCTTTTTCTATAGGTTGATACGGGTCGGTAACCGAACTGAGTAAAACAACCTTCTCTTTAATTTTTTCCAGTTGTATTTTTTTGTTTTTATAATCTTTTACCATGATGTAAGTTCCCCACGGGGCATCCTGAAAAGCCCTGCACCTGGTAAATCGTTTTGTAAAAACCGCATAACAATAGCGGCAGGCGTGCGAGCAACCGCTATACGGGTTAATCACATAGTCCGTGGCGGGCAATTGCGATTTTACCAAGGGGGAAGACGCTATTATCGTGTCAATTTGCATATTTCTTCCGTATAAATTAACATTATTATAAAAAATATAAAAGTAAACGTATTGCTTCAAATGAACCACCTCGCGGCAAGCGCGCGCTTGCGCGGCGAGGTATCTTGTAGGCGTTGAAATTATTTACGTGGTTCGTTCTGTAAGGAAATTATTTAACTGTGGAGGTTTGCGGCGCAAACCCGTCTACTACCATTTTTTATTTGGCGTTGCCAACTCGAACCGCCCTAAAGGGCGGGGTATTAGACCCCACTGCGAATAAAA
>JAITDS010000053.1 GCA_031282435.1 Spirochaetaceae bacterium | reverse complement strand
CGCCGGGTAACCGGAGGCGCGGCGGCAGCTATGACTTTTCATCACCGCCACTCTAATTTTTTACCCTTCCGCCATTTGCCAATCAATGGGCGGAAGGGGTTTTAATTTTTTTAATATATATTAATAATACTTAAAAAAACAACTCGCCGCAGAGACGCAAAAAACTGCCTGCTGATTTCACGGATTTACACGGATAAAGACGCTTTTAAGCCGCGCAAGCGATTGTAGGGGTGCCGCCGCGTAGCGGCGAAGCAGCCACGGCGCCCCCTGCGGGGGGTGCCGTGGCCGGAGCGACAGCGAAGCCCCGAAAAGCGCGGTTTCCGGCGCTTCGCGCCGGGAATGCGCCCAAATGAAAAAAAGAAACCATAGTAAAGACAGCTTACAGTCGCGTATGCCAGCGCCTTTTTCGAACCCGAAAGCACGGAGTGAAGCCCGCTCTGGGTATGCTGCCGCGTAGCGGACCTTAAACCCGCCGGCAGTCGCGTATGCCAGCGCCTTTTCGGACCCGAAAGCACGGAGTGAAGCCCGCTCTGGGTATGCTGCCGCGTAGCGGACCTTAAACCCGCCGGCAGTCGCGTATGCCAGCGCCTTTTTCGAACCCGAAAGCACGGAGTGAAGCCCGCTTTGGGTATGCTGCCGCGTAGCGGACCTTAAACCCGCTGGCAGTCGCGTATGCCAGCGCCTTTTTCGAACCCGAAAGCACGGAGTGAAGCCCGCTTTGGGTACGCTGCCGCGTAGCGGACATTAAACCCGCTGGCGGGTGGCGGGTGGCGGGTGGCGGGCTTAACAAGGAGAGGGTTTGCCCATATAATAAAAATATTCGGAGGAAATATCATGGCAACAATGTATTATGAAAAGGACTGCGATATGGGCGCGCTGAAAGGCAAGACCATCGCGGTAATTGGCTATGGATCGCAAGGACACGCCCATGCCTTGAACGCGAAAGAATCTGGGCTAAAAGTTATTGTGGGTTTGTACGAAGGCTCAAAGTCGTGGAAGAAGGCGGAGGTTGCTGGTCTTACCGTAAAGACAGCGGCGGATGCGGCGGCGGCGGCAGATTTTATAATGATCCTGATAAATGATGAAAAACAGGCGCGTCTTTACAACGAGTCTATAAAACCCGCACTTAAAGCTGGAAAAACGCTGGCTTTTGCCCATGGTTTTAATATACATTTTGGGCAGATAACACCGCCGCCTGACATTAATGTGATTATGATAGCGCCCAAAGGACCGGGACATACGGTACGGGAGCAGTATAAAGCGGGCGCGGGAGTACCGTGTCTTATCGCCGTTTATCAGGATGCGACTGGCGACGCGAAACGGTTGGGGCTTGCTTATGCCGCGGCGATTGGCGGAGCGCGGGCAGGCGTGCTGGAAACAACATTCAAAGAAGAGACCGAGACCGATTTGTTCGGCGAACAGGCGGTGCTTTGCGGCGGAGTTTCGGCGCTTATGAAGTGCGGTTACGAGGTTCTTACGGAAGCCGGCTACCAACCTGAAAGCGCATACTTTGAAGTGATGCACGAGATGAAGTTGATCATAGACCTTGTGAACCGCGGGGGGCTTTCATTCATGCGTTATTCGATTTCGGATACTGCCGAGTACGGCGATTATATCAGCGGCCCTAAAGTAATAACCGCGGATACAAAGAACGCGATGCGCAAGATTCTAAAAGATATTCAAGACGGCAGTTTCGCCAAAGACTGGATAACCGAAAATATGGTAAACCGTCCTCATTTTAACCGTATGCGGGCGATTGAAGCATCTCACCCTATAGAAAAAGTCGGCGCGGAACTACGCGCCATGATGCCGTGGCTCGAAAAACCTTCGGAGAAATGACCTTAGCCGCCACAAAGCATACATTTTACCGCGAGGATCTTGCGGCTCTTTGCGGTGTTTTTGTGGCGCGTACTGAAGCGCGTTGCGCGGCGGGATATTGAATCTTGTTTGCGAATAGGAGGCTTGTTAAATGACCAACAGGGTTATTGAACAAATCCGTCAAATTTGTTCGCCAACCCGTCCGGTTGTTGGCTAAGAGTTACGGTTAGTTTGCAATCGTTCCCGGCGGAAGCGGAAATTTGAGGTTTCCGAATTTTATTCGCAGTGGGGTCTAATACCCCGCCCTTTAGGGCGGTTCGAGTTGGCAACGCCAAATAAAAAATGGTAGTAGACGGGTTTGCGCCGCAAACCCCCACAGTTAAATAATTTCCTTACAGAACGAACCTCGTAGAGTCTGCAACGCAAACGAGATACCCCGCCGCTTGCGGCGGGGAGGTTCATTTTAGCGCGGTTCCTAAGGAACTTTCTGAAGTTGTTGACGAATGGCTGTATAAATACCGTTTCTACAGACTTCACGCCGCTCTCGGTTTCTTGACCCTCGCCGAATTTTCCTCTACTCTGGGCTTACACATTCACATCCCGTAACTGTCCTATTTGTTATGAGAACGGACAATTGGTCTCAATTGGATCAGTAGATTTATTACAGGACATATTGGAACAGGAATTTTAGTCTTATTGCTTGATATTATATCATTAGTAACATTAGCCATTTATATTGGTTGGATTGGTATAATAATTGTTTGTATAATCTGGATTGTTGATCTTGTAACAGTTTGCACGAATAAATGGAAAACAGGAGATGGAAAATATTTAACTGAGTGGTAGTTTAAATAATGGTGTACGGACAAACGGCGCATAACGGGACTGTATATGCTTCGGGCGCAGTAGCGCCCTCGGGGTTCCGCTTCGCTAGGTCGGTTGCGCCTCCCACGCTCCACTTCACCCACATTTTGGCAGGGTTGCTAATGTTGAAATAAAGAAAATGGAAAAATGAAGACAATAGACGAGTATATTGGGACTTTTGACCCAACAATTCAGGAGACATTAAATGAAATACGAAATTTCATTAAGACTGAAGTTCCAGAGGCATCGGAAAAAATATCTTATGGAATGCCCACATTTTATCTAAATGGAAATTTAGTTCATTTTGCGGCATTTAAGGATCATTATGGTTTTTTCCCAAGTCCATCAGGAATTGACGCATTTAAGAACGAGCTTGCGCCATATCGTACTGGAAAAGGAAAATTGCGCTTTCCAATTGATAAACCTGTTCCTTGGGATATAGTTCAAAAGGTTATACATTTTAGGGTAATGGAAAATTTAAATAAAGTTGAAAATAAAAAACAAAAATAAATAATAAAGCAAAACAAACGTCGTCTAACGATGTCTGTTTATGCTTCTCCGTCGATAGGCCGTTTGGTCTATGAAAAACCGCAGCCGGCCTGTGCCCTTTGTGTGGTTTTTCATATTTCTACACTCTGCTTAGGCGTTATTGAACACTGGTTCTCAAACTGTAAAATCAAACCGCGAAGCGGTTTCTTTAAACAGCTTGAGTTTGCGCTTCGCAAACTCAGAAAGCTCAACGCGCAACGGGATTGTAGGGGTGCGAAGCAGACACGGCGCGCAGCGGCGTGGCCGGAGCGATAGCGGAGCCCCGAAAAGCCCGGTTTCCGGCGCGGAGCGCCGGGAATGCGCCCAAATTAAGAAAAATAGTTTTAATGATGTTACTATATCATATTTCATTAGGGTGAACATGTTCTAAATCATTATGGCGTCAGTTGTTGTTGCCCCGCCTCTCACATCCAAAAATCATGGCAAGTATATCACTTTTTCATTCATTTTTTATATGCGCTCGACATGGCGGGTATGGACAATCTACAATAAAAAGTATGAACGCCGGAAAAAGATTTACGGAAGAATGTGCGCGGGAACTGCGGGAAGCCATAAGCGGCGCCGGCGGTAACGAAGTCTTTGCGGCGGCATACCTTAACGCGGACGGACGCATTGGACGAATCAGTGTCAATGCCCGCGGAAACGAAAGCGCGGTACCGGCAATATACGACCTTGATGAAAACGGTATGCCGGACGTACTCATACACAACCACCCCGGCGGATACCTTGTACCAAGTGATAACGATTTATTGATTGCCGCCCGCGCCGCGGAAGACGGCATAGGCTCATACATCGTTGACAATGACGTAACGCAAATATATGTGATAGCCGAACCGGTACGAAGCAAAAAACAAGTCAAACTACAGGCCGATAAAATAATATCCCAGCTTGAAGAAGGCGGCGCTATTGCGGCGCGACTGCCCGTCTACGAAAACCGCTCTCCCCAGCTTGAATTGATGCGGCTTATAATAACGGCGTTTAACGAAGATAAACTCGCCGCCGCCGAAGCGGGAACAGGGGTTGGAAAATCCTTTGCCTACCTGCTGCCGGCTCTGAGTTTTGCTATGCTGAATAACGAGCGCGTAGTTATTTCCACCGCGACAATAACACTGCAACAGCAATTATTTGAAAAAGACATACCGCTGGTCAATTCCGCGCTGCCCAAGCCGGTCAAAGCCGTGATAGTGAAAGGACGCGGAAACTATCTTTGCATACGAAGATTGAACGATATGTTGAATCAAACCCAAACGGATTTAGACTTCAACGGAAAAGAAGCGGAATTCAACGCGATTGCCGAATGGTCACGCACGACCAACACCGGAGAACGCTCAAGTCTATCATTCACGCCCGATGAAGAATTGTGGAGCCGCGTCTGTTCCGATGCCGACGCCTGCATGGGGATGCGTTGCCATGCCCGCGAAGATTGCTTTGTTATGAAACTAAGGCGGACGGCGGCGGATGCCCGAATCCTAGTCGTGAACCACCACTTGCTGTTCGCCGATCTCGCGGCGCGGCACGAAGGAGCGGGCTATGGAGGCACAGCCGTGCTGCCGCCTTACCAGCGCGTTGTAATAGACGAGGCGCATAAAATAGAAAACTCCGCCACCAGTTTCTTCGCCGGAGAGTTCACCTGCCCCGGACTGTTCCGCCATATATCAAGGCTATTCAGACAACGCGGAACACAGCGAAGCGGCCTTATAGTCCGGCTTTTAGGACGCATCTATAGTCATTCAAACCCGCACTCAGACGGAGCGGATAAAGCGAAGAAAACAGAAGCGGACGGCGAAATGGATTGGTGGAGGCAAGCTGTCGAAGAAATCTATGACGCGGCAATAGAACTGAACCGGCAGGCGCTTGAATTATGCGGAGAAAGCCCGTTCAGGCTCTTACCCGCGCAAGAAAAACTAATCAATGAACGCCTGCTTCCGCCTTTAGAAAACATACGCCGCCTGCTGTTCCGCTTTACTGAAAAAGCCACACTGCTGGCCGAGAGCGCGGAGGAAAACAAGGAAGAGGACACGGCGAGGGACGACCTGATATGGGAACTACGCTCCGCCCTGCGCCGGCTTCAAAAAATCTGCGACGTATGCGGACACTTCATTGATTACCATGATCATCCGCTCGAAGCGATATGGATAGAACGGCGGCGCTACAGCGGAGGCAAAGAGTGGGCCGCGTTCAACACCGCGCCTGTCAGCATAGCGGAACAACTTAAAGAGGCGCTTTTTGAGGCTAATAAGACGGTGGTCTGCGTATCTGCCACACTAACGGTCTCGGGCGCGTTTGATTATTGGACATCGCGCACCGGCATAACGCGGGCATTGAATAAGGATGGCAGCTTAAAGACCGTCCTAAACGGGGAATACTCGTCTCCGTTTTTGTATGAGCGCACCGTGCTAACCGCGATTCCGGCGGACGCGCCCGAACCCAACGACAGAAACTTCCAGCGTTTTGTTGACGAAGCCGTTTTCCGTCTAGCCGAGGCGTCCGGCGGCTCCACGCTCGCGCTGTTTACATCATTCGAAAGTCTAAACTCCGCCTTTCACAGCGCCGCTCCGCGCCTCGAAGCCGCCGGCATCCGCTGTCTAAGACAAGGTGACGACGACCGCAGCCGTCTGCTGAAAACATTCATCAATGACGAAAGCAGTGTTTTATTCGCCGCCGACTCTTTTTGGGAAGGTGTAGACGCGCCGGGCGGCACGTTGCGCCTAGTAATACTGTGCCGCCTGCCGTTCAAAGCCCCAAACGACCCGGTTTTCGAGGCGCGTTGCGAAAATCTGGAACGGCAAGGCGGCAATCCGTTCATGGAACTGTCAGTGCCGGAAGCGGTGATAAAGTTCCGGCAAGGCTTTGGCCGGTTAATAAGACGCTCAAGCGATTCCGGCGCGGTTGTACTACTTGACAGCCGCGCGCTCCGCAAACGTTACGGCTCAATATTCCTCCAATCCATCCCCAAAACGCGCTATTGTTTCGAAGGAATAGACACCGTAGTAAAGAAAACCGGCCTGTGGGTATCAGGCTAGTGTATGAGAGCCTATCCGCCGCAAGCGCGCCTATGACCGCACGACAATTTAACATAAAAAAGATTTTTTTAATTTGGGCGCATTTCCGGCGCTTCGCGCCGGAAACCGGGCTTTTCGGGGCTACGCTGCCGCTCCGGCCGCGCCGCCCCGCGGGGCGGCGCGGCTGCTTCGCCGCTACGCGGCGGCACCCCTACAATCCCGTTGCGCGGGCCAACGCGCAAAGCGCGTTGGCCTTTCCGGGTTTGCGCGGAGCGCAAACCCAAGCCGTTTAAGCACAGCTTTCGGCGCTTTGATTGCTGTTCTTCCGGCGATTCCAGCGCCGACGCGAATGCCCGTGATGAATGTAAGCCACGGCTCTTTACGTTGTAAGGGGCAAGGCGGAAAAATAATTTTCATGAAGCAATTCGCCTATTGACGAATAGGGAGACTGCGGCTATATTTAAACTAAGACCATTGTTAGCGAGACGAGAGTCTTACTTTCCGTGGAACCAAAAAACCTTGCGGATCAAGACGGCGTTACACCGTTCTGATAATTGAGGGAAAAAATGAACGACACAGGATTAAACGCGACGCCTCAGGCGAATCGCGTCCACATTGGATTTTTCGGACTGCGTAATACGGGCAAGTCCAGTCTGCTTAACGCCATAGCAGGACAAGATTTAGCCATAGTCTCGGAAATAAAAGGGACAACCACGGACCCCGTTTTTAAGGCAATGGAACTGCTGCCGCTGGGTCCGGTTGTAATCATAGACACGCCCGGAATTGACGATGAAGGCGAACTGGGCGCGGAACGGGTGCGCCGCGCCAAACGAGTGATGAACCGCATAGACGCGGCGGTGCTGGTTACAACGGCGGGAACAACGGCAACCGCGGCTGAAGAAGAGCTTGTACAAATATTCAAAGAAAAAAACATCCCCTGCCTGTTAGTTAGGAATAAAAGCGACTTGCTTAACGCTCCGGAACCGCCGGACACCGGTACGGAAATCTACGTCAGCGCCAAAACAGGGCATAAAATCAAGGCGCTAAAAGAAAAAATTGCCGCGATAATACCTGCTGGCAGAGAAACCCTGCGGATAGTCGGCGACTTAATCTCGCCGTCGGACACGGTAATACTGGTCATCCCGATAGACAAAGCCGCTCCAAAAGGCAGGCTGATACTACCCCAGCAGCAAACTATACGCGACATACTTGAAGCCGACGCTTCCGCTCTCATTGTAAAAGAACACGAGCTAAAATACGCGCTGGAAAATCTAATCAAAAAACCGCGCTTAGTAATAACCGACAGTCAGGTCTTTGCTAAAGTTTCCGCCGATGTAGCGCCCGATATACCGCTTACCTCGTTTTCGATACTATTCGCCAGATACAAAGGCTGCCTTGACCCTGCGGTAAGAGGGGTAAAACAGTTAGATAAAATAAAAGACGGGGACAAAATACTAATCTGTGAAGGCTGTTCGCACCACCGCCAATGCGATGATATAGGCACGGTAAAAATCCCACGCTGGATACGGGAATACACCGGAAAAACGCCGGATTTTAGTTTTACGGCAGGCAGCGATTTTCCGGCGGATTTAACGCCGTTCAAACTGATTATCCACTGCGGGGCCTGTATGCTTAACGAGCGGGAAATGCGTTTTAGAGAAAAAAGCGCCGAAGACCAGCATATCCCAATGACAAACTATGGAATACTTATCGCCCAAATACAAGGAATATTAAAACGAAGCGTCTCATTATTTCCCCATATTCTAATGGAACTGGAGGATTGAAATGGACGGCTCTTTTACCGAAAAAGATACGGCAAACGCAAACGGGTACAGAACCGAAAAAGATTTTTTGGGCGAGCTAAAACTGCCTGCCGGAGCGCTCTACGGGATAGAAACACAACGGGCGCGGAACAACTTTGCGCTGTCGTATAAAACCGTAAACCCGCGCCTGATACGCGCCATAATCGTGATAAAAAAAGCCGCCGCCCTAGCCATGATTAAAACAGGCGGGGCGGCGAAAGACACGATGGGCGGCAGTGAGAGCGGCGGGACGGAAGGCGGCGGCGAGAGCGCTAAATTCCACGCCATCGCGGAAGCCTGCGACAAACTGCTTTCGATAGGCGAAAAAAACGGGAGTGATGAAAACGGTAATGAAGCGGCGTACAACGAACTGTTTATTGTGGACGCTCTGCAAGGCGGTGCCGGAACTTCTACCAACATGAACGTCAACGAAGTAATAGCCAACACCGCCCTTAAAATACTAGGGAAAAAACCCGGCGACTACAAAATCGTTGACCCGATTGACGATGTAAACCGTTTTCAATCTACCAATGACGTTTACCCCACGGCTTTACGCATTGCCGCTATACAACAGTTAAGGTCTCTGTCCAATAGTTGCGCGGAGTTACAGGAAAGCCTGCAAATACGCGAAAACGACTTTGCCTCTATAAAAAAACTAGGCCGCACCGAATTAATGGACGCAATGCCCGTAAGTTTGGGCGGCGAGTTTGGCGCGTGGGCGCAAGCGATAGCAAGGGACCGCTGGCGGCTTTACAAAATGGAAGAACGACTGCGGCAAATCAACACCGGAGGGCAAGCCGTAGGGATTTCGGGAAAAGAACAACGAATATTCCGCTTTACCATGATAGAAGAACTGCGCCGGCTTACCGGCATAGGTCTTGCCGCGGCGGAGTACCCCATGGACATAACCCAAAACAACGATGTCTTTGTGGAGGCGTCCGGACTTCTGAAAGCGCTTGCCGTAAACATCATGAAAATCTCAAACGACCTTAGACTAATGAATTCCGGCCCACGCGGCGGATTCGGAGAAATACGCCTAGCCCCGCTTCAAACCGGCAGTACAATAATGCCGGGAAAAGTAAACCCCGTAATCTGCGAAATGGCGATACAGGCCGCAATCAAAGTTATGGCAAACGACCAAGCCGTTACTATGGCCGCCTCTCACGGAGAATTTGAACTAAACCCCTTTTTGCCGTTAATCGCCGATTCGCTGTTGGGAAGCCTTTCACTGTTGGAACGGACAAGCCGTATTTTAAGGACACACTGCATAGAACTGCTTACGGCGGACGAAAGCGCCTGCGCCGCGCATCTTGAAAATTCGCTTGCGTTTGCCTACGCCCGCATAAACGAATTAGGATACCGGAGCTTGGGTCAAATAATAAAGAATGGCGGCGGTGATATTGAAAAAATCAAGGCGGACATAGAGAACGCCGTTAAAACCCAAAAACATGGAGGGAATCATGAATAGAATTGCAGTAATAGGAGCGGTACTGGAAAACCCCTCCCAAAACCAGAAAGCCTTTAACGAAACAGTAGCGGACTTTCGTAAAATAATTAAAGGACGAATGGCCGTGCCGTTTGAAAAAGAAAACGCCGCCGTCATTTCTATCACTTTGCAGGGAGAACTGGACGATATAAACGCGCTCACAGGAAAACTAGGAAACCTGCGCGGCGTAACGGTAAAAGCCGCTGTTTCTAACGCCCTAAAAGCGCAGGAGGAATTATTATGAACGCCGGAAAAAACTTTATAGACAAAGATTATATAGAAAACCTGTTAAAAACAGCCGTACACACAAGCGATGCGGAAATCGACTCATACCTTGACAAGGCCGAAAACTTTGAAGGACTAAAACACCACGAAATAGCCGCCCTGCTGGTAAATAATAAAAGCGAACACCTAAAACGGATTTACGATATAGCGGGGAAAATAAAACGGCACATCTACGGCAACAGAATAGTCATGTTCGCGCCGCTATACGTCAGCGACTACTGCGTAAACCGCTGCTCATATTGCAGTTACAATTGCGGCCACAAATTTAAGAGAAGCAAGCTAACAATGGACGAAGTACGGGAAGAAGTACGCCTAATCGAAAAAATGGGACACAAGCGTATCGCGCTTGAGGCAGGCGAACACGACAAGAAATGCCCGATAAACTACATACTGGAATGTATGCATACCATTTACGGCATGAAGTTTAAAAACGGTGAAATCCGCCGAATCAACGTAAATATTGCCGCAACCACAGTTGAAAATTACCGGAAACTAAAAGAAGTTGGCATAGGCACATACATACTGTTTCAGGAAACATATCACCAGCCCACGTATGAGCGTATACACCTGTCCGGCCCCAAAACCGACTATGAATACCACCTTACCGCGTTTGACCGGGCGCACGAAGCGGGAATAGATGACGTAGGCGGCGGTGTTTTATTCGGTCTTGCCGATCCTTACTTTGAAACTTTGGCTCTGATGATACACAACGAACACCTTGAAGAAAATTTTAACGTGGGTTTTCATACAATTTCCGTTCCGCGCCTCTGTCCCGCACAAGGAATGGATATGGCATCTTTCCCAAACATGGTAGACGACGCAACCTTTGAAAAGATAGTCGCTGTTATCCGCCTTGCCGTGCCTTTTACAGGAATGATACTTTCTACCAGAGAAAACCACGAGATGCGGAAAAAACTCTTAAAACTAGGCATATCACAAATAAGCGCCGGTTCCAGCACCGAAGTAGGAGGTTACACAAAACGTGAAAACCACACGGAGCAGAATCCGCAATTCTTTGTAAACGATGACAGAGACGCGCTCTCAATCATCAGCGAACTTATGGATGACGGCTACATCCCAAGTTTCTGTACAGCCTGCTACAGAAACGGACGCACCGGGGACCGCTTCATGTCGCTCGCAAAGTCCGGTCAAATTAAAAACGTCTGCCTGCCCAACGCCCTCATGACGCTTTGCGAATATTCTATAGATTACGGAGACAAGGACTTTAACGAAAAGGCGGATGCCGCCATTAAACGGGAACTGCCCGAAATTCAGAACGAAAAAATGCGCTTTCTTACGGCCTCGAATGTGGAAAAAATACAGCATGGCGAGCGGGATTTCTTTGTATGACGTGTACGACCCATAAAACCTGCATGACCCATACAACCTGTAAGACAAAACCGGAATCGCCTTTCACCGACGAGGCGCTGCTGCATTACATTAAAACCAGCGACACTGCCGAAAGCGCCGCGCTATTCAAGCAGGCGCGCAAGGTTAAGGAAACGCGCTACGGCAACGCGGTATACTTCCGCGGACTCATCGAATTTACCAACTATTGCAAAAACGACTGCTACTACTGCGGAATAAGGAAAAGCAACAAAAAAGTACAACGATACCGCCTTTCAACAGCGGAGATACTGGACTGCTGCCGCATCGGAGACAAACTCGGTTACAAAACCTTTGTGCTGCAAGGAGGCGAAGACCCGTATTTTACCGATGAACGTATGCTGGAATTAATAAACGCCATCCGCCGCGACTACCCGGCTCACGCGATTTCTCTTTCAATAGGTGAACGCCCCCGCGCCAGTTACGAAGCCTTTTTTGCGGCAGGCGCGAATCGTTATCTGCTGCGGCACGAGACGGCGAGCGTAGAACATTACCGCAAACTGCATCCGCCGCGCATGAGTCTGGAAGAACGCAAACAGTGCCTCTACTGGCTTAAAGAAACCGGCTATCATGCGGGAGCAGGTTTTATGGTGGGTTCTCCATTCCAAGAACCTGAAAACCTATTAGCGGATCTTCGTTTTTTGGAAGAATTACGCCCTCAAATGGTGGGTATCGGCCCCTTCATTCCCCAGTCGGACACACCTTTCGGCGCTTATCCCGCAGGCAACCTTGACCTATGCCTTAGAATGATAGCCCTAACCCGCCTTCTGCTTCCCGATGCGTTGCTCCCCGCGACAACCGCGCTGGGTACGATTTCCCCGCAAGGACGCGAACTGGGACTTGCGGCGGGAGCTAACGTGGTAATGTTGAATATTTCACCGCAGTCAACACGCAAACTTTACGCCCTGTACGACAACAAGATTTGCACCGGAGAAAAAGCCGCCGAATGTCTATTATGCATGAAAACCCGTCTCCATGCCTCCGGCTTCACCCCCGATATGTCCCGCGGCGACCCGCCGGCCAACCGGAAAGCAGGATGAACCTCCCCGCCGCAGAGCGCGCAAACACGTTTGCGGCGTAAAAAATCTTACGGGCTTATATATCGCCGATACTTGCGAGAACGATTGCTTTTATCGTATGTTTGCGATTCTCCGCTTCGTCCCATACACGCGACCATGCGCCGTCTATAACATCGGCAGTAACCTCTTCGCCGCGTATGGCAGGCAAACAGTGAAGAAATATAGCGTCCTTTCGTCCCGTTCTGTCCATCAATACCCGATTAACCTGATACGGTTTTAGAAGCGAAGCACGCTCCTCTTTTTTCGCTTCCTCTCCCATAGACGCCCAAACATCGGTGTAAACAGCGTCCGCCCCTTCAACCGCGTCTAACTTATCAGTAATTTCAATCTTTGCGCCGGAAACTTTAGCAATCTTGCCGCATTTCTCCGTCAAAACATTATCGGGTTTAAGACCGGACGGCGTAATCACGGTAAAATTAATACCCAACTTCGCGGAAATAATCATCAAAGAACGCGCCACATTGTTCCGCCCGTCTCCGCAAAAACAAAGTTTAAGCCCTTTACGGCCCGGAAAATTCTCCTCAAGCGTCTGAACATCGGCAAGCGCCTGCGTAGGATGATAATCGTCCGTAAGCCCGTTGAATACCGGAATACCGGAATACTTCGCAAGGTCCTCCGCCATAGACTGCTTAAAACCCCTAAACTCTATCGCGCTGAACATCCGCCCAAAAACACGGGCAGTATCTTCAATCGTTTCTTTTTTACCCAAATGCGTATCCGCGAAAGAAATAAAAACACCATGCCCGCCCTCTTCGGCAATCGCCGTCTCAAACGCGCACCGCGTCCGTGTCGAAGATTTCTCAAACAACAAAGCCACCGTTCTGCCCAACAAACGCTGCTTCCGCTCGCCCCGCCTCGCCTCTTCTTTTACCTGCTTAGACAAATCCAGCAAAGCGCGTATCTCGTCCGCCTCAAAATCCAGCCAAGTAAGCAAAGAACGCCCTTTTAACGCTCTTATATCCATAAAAAAAGCATATTCCCCACCCCTCCCCCTCGTCAAGCGGCCAGCCCCCGGCGGAGCCGCCAGCGGCTTCCCTCCATTGCCTTTTACAACGAAAGGGGCCTTGGCTTACGTGTAATTCGCTTAATTCTTGGAATTTGAGGACCATAAAAGGGGGGCGCTATTTCCATACTGGCGGCGCAAATTATAAACTAAATTGTTGGAGTTTCGCAAAAGCAGGGCGTAGCCCTGCGACCGAAACTCCCTAAGCAAGCGCATAAGCGCTTGCGACACGCGCCCCCCTGTCTACATCCCGCGCCGCCCGCAAGCGGGCTTAGGCGGTATTCCGCCACCCCCCGGCCACTAAAGGCTTCCCTGTCTTGCGCTTAGTTTGAAAAGGGCGTTTTCTCCCGAAAGCGGCCAGCCGCCGCCCGTCCGTTCTTTTGCTTACTCTATTTTTTCAATCCGTGTAAATCCGCGTAATTCGCGCTCATTCGCGGACACCTCTAATTTTTGAAATCAATGAACTCAAACAGGAGTGAAATTAGGAAGGAAGTGAAGCCGCCGGCGTAGAACCTGCCGGCGGTTTACATATTATTCGATAACAGCGACGATGTCAGACATTTTTACGATAAGATGTTCAATACCGTCTATCTTAACTTGAGTACCGGCATACTTGTCGTACATTACTTTTTGTCCGGGGGACACGGTAATTTTTTCTTTCTCTGTACCCGGCCCTACGGCGACTACCGTTCCGGTTTGAGTTTTTTCCTGCGCCGTATCGGGAATAATAATCCCGCCCGCGCTTTTTGTTTCCGCTTTCTCGATCTTGACCAGAACACGATCGCCTAAAGGTTTAATAGCCATAGCTACCTCCAAATTGTGAAATAATTTAATATATGCTTGGAATTTATCAAAGATTTTTGATAGTGTCAATTATGCTGCGGTTTGAATTTCATTTGAGGCAATATACGTTATGCGGATAATTCGCGCGGATGTTCTTGGCTTTTGCGCCGGTGTCAGACGGACGGTCAATTTGGCGCGTGAGGCGGCGGGGCGGCATAACAAACGGCTTTTTACCATGGGGCCGTTGATACACAATGAACGTGTGCTTCATGACTTGGAAAATTCAGGCTTTTCCGTACTTGACGAAGAAGCGTTGCCCGAAACCCTTGTTAATTCCATTACGGTTATTCGGGCGCATGGAATAGGGCCGCAGTTACGCTCTGAACTTACGCGTCGCGGCACGGAAATTATTGACGCTACCTGCCCGAATGTTCATGAAAGCCAGCGTAAAGCCCAAGAATTATACGAAAAAGGCTTTACATTATTCATTGCCGGAGAAAAAAAACACGGCGAAGTGCGCGGAATACAAATGTTTGCGCCAAACAGCATTGTTGTTGAACATAAAGATGAAGTTTCATGCGTGGTAAAAGCGCTTTTATCAAGACATAACTCCGAAAAAAACACGATAAAGACCGCGATAATAGCCCAAACTACGATTTCAAAGCCGGAGTACCAGTCAATATGCGCCGAAATAAAGCGGTTTTTCCCGGATTTAACCGTTTATGATACTATATGCCCCGCAACCCAAAAGCGGCAGGACGCTCTTGCCAAACTCTGTCCCCAAGTGGACGCGGTTATAATAGCCGGAGATAAAGCTTCTTCCAACACACGCCGTCTGCTTGCCGTCGCTGAAGAACACGGCAAGCCCGCATGGATAGTAAACGCGGCCTCCGCCCTGCCTTCGGAACGCGCCGGATTCGGCATCGACAAATTCGATTCCGTAGGTTTATCCGCCGGAACATCCACGCCGGATATCCTTATTGATGAAATAGAACAGGAAATTATTCGCCGCGGAGTGTAATCCCATTTCAACTTCAAATTATTTCAAGATATGGGTTGCGCCTTCGGCGCAGGTTATTGTATAATTTTTCATACACACATCTAAAATTTTCCCCTATTAAAAACCGCTTTATCGTGCTATGATGGGCTTATCGGAATTATGAACTCCGTGAAGAAAGCAAGGAAGGGCAAACAATCTATGAAAAAACAACGCGCATTGAGCCTTTTCTCCGGTGCCGGAGGAATGGACATTGGCGTTAAAAAAGCCGGCTTTGACATTCTCTCGCCGAAATTGAACTTGACCAGCTCTTCCACGTGTTTTTAGGCGTTTAGAGCGCGTTTTCAGCCAAAAAACAGGCCAAACGCGGGGGAATTGAATTATCCGCCCTTTCATCCGCCCGAAAAACCGCGCGGCGCGGGCGGACGGTCTATAGTTCAGCGGTATTTTTAACGGCGGTTATAACGGCTTGCCGGCATAGGGGTAAGAGGGCGCGTACATGGGTTTGGCTGGATTTACGCGGATGTTTTTACGGGCGGCGGGGTATAACGGGCCTATGAGTGTTTACAGATGTTTGTCAGACACCCCCGGCAAAGCCGGGTGCTTGGTTTTGTGAACCGCTCAAAGCGGTTGATTTTGGGGCCGCCTAAAGGCGGCTTTGGTTGTTAGTTATCTTTGAACAGTTCCAACTGGTCTAGTCGTTTGTCCTCAGCTTCCTGTTCCCGGA
>JAITDS010000042.1 GCA_031282435.1 Spirochaetaceae bacterium | reverse complement strand
AAATCGTAGTAGTGAAAGTTGGTAAAATCGCAGATTAAAATTCCTTTTGGGAATTCTTTGGCGGGAAGGGCATCGGCATAGGTTTTGGCCTGTTCATAGGCTTTGGCTAAATCTTTACCAGGGCTTTTCATTTCAATAAGGATTTTCCCTTTCCAGAGAAGGTCTATGTAGCCTTTCTGTTCGTTACCGGCCTCCTCACCAAAAAGGGTCATTCTCGTTTCGCCCAAGGCGACTTTATATTCAAAGACTGCTTTCTTACGCCCTTCATCTCCGAAGATATTGAGAAATCCGGCCTCAAAAGTTTGCGCGTCCGCGTCCTCACGGGCGTTGGGGGCCTTGTCAGTCCATTCGCTGACAAAGGCGGCGGCTCTCACTTTTATCTCGTTCCATGACAAGGGCATATATTCTTATAACATATTTTATTCCGGCAGCAAATATATCCCATGGAAAAGCGTTTTAAGCGAAGACCGTGAGAAACATGGCAAACGCGCGTTAAACAACCTGCTGTTCCCTTGGAAAAACTAAGAACCTGTGTTCAAAACATTTAAGCGAGGTATGGAAACGCGAAATCATAAACATATTTTCCTTGTGCTTTGTTTTAATTTCATAATCCTTTGATAAGCCGCGATTCGCCCAACTAAAAGCGCGTTCACCCCTCCAGCGCAACGGAAGAACTTCAATTTCTTTATATTCCGCTTTTATACTCCGCTGTATTTTCGATGTCTTACTGCGCGGCCTTGACAAAGAGCGGGGGTGGCGGATACGGTTTTTTTATGGAGATACGGGATCGATACGCGCCGTCACCTACAGGCTTGCAGCATATAGGCGGCCTGCGCACGGCGCTATTTAACTATCTATTCGCTAAATCCCAAAAGGGGACATTCATATTACGGCTGGAAGACACGGACCGCACGCGATTTGACCCGTGTTACGTTGAAAACCTGTATAAATCGTTTGAATGGTTAAACTTTCATTGGGACGAAGGTCCGGACACAGGCGGACGAGCCGGCCCGTATATACAATCGGAACGTTTTGATATATACAAAAAACACGCGCGCAATTTAGTTGAAAACGGAAAAGCGTACTATTGTTTTTGTTCTACAGAGCGGCTTGAAGCGCTCCGTAAAGAACGCGATACAGGCTATGACAGAGCTTGCCGGGACATACCGGCGGACGAAGCGGCGGCGCGCGCGGCGAAAGAACCGCATACAATACGGCTAAAGATACCGCTCGGCGAGAAAACAACGTTTAACGATATATTGCTTGGCAGAATCGAATGGAAAAACGATGACGTAAACCCCGACCCGGTACTAATAAAGACGGACGGATTTCCCACATATCATTTGGCAAATGTCGTGGACGACCATCTAATGGAAATAAGCCACGTATTAAGAGCACAGGAATGGCTTTCATCTACGCCGCTTCACGTTATTCTTTATCAAGCATTTGGCTGGAAAACACCATTTTTCTGCCATCTCCCTATGGTAATGGGACAGGACGGTAAAAAACTCTCAAAACGTCACGGCGCTACCAGCATAGATGAATTCCGCAAAAACGGCTTTTTACCCGATGCCCTTGTAAACTATGTCGCTCTGTTAGGCGCGTCTTATGAGGAGGGCAAAGAAATATATACGCTTAAAGAATTATGTGACCGCTTTAGCCTCGAAAAACTAAACAAAGCCCCCGCGGTATTTGATTATAAAAAACTTGAATGGTACAACGCCCGGTATATTAAGATGAAAACAGACGAAGAACTTGCCGCGCTTGCGCTGCCTTACGCGGAGCAGGCCGGACTTTTTGGACACTGCGGGACAGAACCTTCCGTTGAACAGCGGGCGCTGTTTACCCAAGCCATGCCCCTGATAAAAGAGCGCGTTACCTTTCTTAGCGAGATACCGGAAAAACTTGGCTATTTGTTTGCCGAACCGCCGGTTCCCGAAGCGCCTGAGTTTATACCCAAAAAATCAAACAATGAAGAAGCGCTTAGGCTTTTGAAAATAGGACGCGAGCTTGCCGGACTTATGGCCGGACTTGACGATGACGGCGCTGAGAAACTGGCAAAAGAACAAGCCGGGAAAGAAAATGTTAAACTTGGCGATCTTTTGACCCCGTTACGCGCCGCCGTTACAGGCTCACGAGTCAGCCCGCCGCTTTTTGCTTCAATCAGGCTTTTGGGCAGTCAAAAGTGTTTAAATCGCATAGACCGCGCCATTGAAAAGCTAGGCGGTTAAAGCCGTCTGAAACTATGCCCCGTCCGGCCTGCCAACTGTGTTTTTTTTACACCCGCAGTTGGAGTTTGCGCTTCGCGCAAACGGCTTTGCAAAATACAAACCCGTCAAAATCAAACCGCGTATGCGGTTTTGACTAAGCAAGCGCGTCCGCGCTTGCGACGCGCAAGCGATTGTAGGGGTGCCGCCGCGCAGCGGCGAGCAGACACGGCGCCCCGCAGGGGCGGCGTGGCCGGAGCGCGAAAGCGCGTAGCCCCGAAAAGCGCGGTTTTTGCCTGCCACAGGCAGGCAAAAATGCGCCCGAATTCTGATAATCGAATTTAAACATATATCTCGTAAGTCAAAGCCCCCTTTCTTGTAAACGGCAAAGGATGTAACCCGCTAGCGGACTGGCAGCCGCAGTTTACATCCGCGTATGCCAAGCGCCATTTTCGGACCCGAAAGCACGGAGTGAAACCCGCTTTGGGTATGCTACCGCGTAGCGGACTTTAAAGCCACTGGTGGCTGGTGGCTGGCGGGGATATTATTTGTGATGTATCATTAAAGGCAGTAATATAAGCGGCCGGATGTCTCATTGACGAGCGATGTATTTCATGTTGAACGCGACAAGGCTTAAAGCCACCGGCGACCGCCCTAATTTTGGGGGCGCAACTTTTTTCAAAGTTTTGTTTCTAATTTAGGAGTAGAGGAATGGAAAGATCCAACGCGGCGCAAATAATTATTGCTTTGATACCAATTGTAGGGATAGTGATGGGCGCGGTAGTCGTGTTTTTTTACTTGCTGTGGAATCACCGGCGTAAAATACTCCTTATACAGACAGGACAACTGAAAGAGAAAGAATTTGACCTTTTAACTTTCAGCCTGCTGTGCGGTTTGCTGCTTGGCTCGGTAGGATTGTGCCTTACCATATTGTTGATAATTATTGGAGGCCGTAATTACGGACTTTTGGGCGGGATAATACCGTTTTCAAGCGGTATAGCGTTGCTTGCGTTTTTTTTTATTAAACGGTCTAACAACCGTTGAAAGGACAAACCGGCGGGGTGTCTTGTTTGGAACTCAGTGATGAGACCGTTGCGGCGGAAGTAATCTCCGGTAAACAGGAACTTTTTCGCTTGCTGGTTGACAGGCACGAGCGGCGCGTTACAGGAATGGGGTACAGTTTTTTTCACAACGCGGACGAGGCGGCGGATTTTGCGCAGGATGTTTTTCTTAAAGCTTTTCACGCGCTTTCGCGGTTTGAAGGAAGATCGCGTTTTTCGACATGGCTTTACCGTATCGCGTACACAAACGCTCTAAATCGGATAAACCGGCGCAAAGAGTATAAAAGCCTTTCGGAAAACGAATATGAAAGCGCTTATAGAACGCCGGAGGAAGAGCATATCAAGACGCTGACACGCGAGGCGGTGCGGCAGGCGGTATCCGAATTGCCGGAAAGGTATCGTATCTGCGTAGACCTATTCTTTTTTTATGACCGTTCCTACGATGATATTGAAATAATAACAGGATATCCGGTTAATACAATAAAATCGCACGTTTTTCGGGCAAAAAGGATACTGCGCGAAAAATTAAAAGAATTTGTGGAAGGCGCTGTTCCATGAATTGAACCGGCCGCAAAGCGGCTGCTTGCCTGCCAATTTTCTGTTGGCCTGCAAGTTTTTTAAGTTGAACGGAAAACGGAAGTTTCCGTTCAATTCTAATGAAAGTCTAATGAAAGAGGCATTAATGAATTGCGATGAGGTTTTGGATTTTTTATACTATCCTGAAAATCGTTTTACGTTTATAAAGCGGATTTTAATTTATTTTCACCTTTTGCGTTGCCCTAAATGCGCGGCCCACAAGCGGGCTTTACGGATTGCGTCGTTATGCGCGCGGGAAGATTTTCTGCCTCCGGCGGAAAATCTATCCGAAAATATTATGGCTCTTGTACGGGAATGCGGCAATTCCGCGGAGATACATTCCAAACCGGAGACGGTATCGTTCCGCGCATGGATAATCAGCGGGCTTGCAATTCTTGTTTCGCTTTCCAGCGCCTACTTTGGGGTAGACTACCTAACACCGGCAAATACGCACACTATATACTTTATGCTGCCTTTAGGAATAACGGTTGGCGCTATAATTACGGCATTTGGCGCGATTTTTATAGGTTGTCATATACCGGAACTTTCAAAATGGCTGGGGCTGAATTCTTCTAAGTGAATATCTAAAGGATGTATTATAGACCGGACTTGTTCAATAACCCGGTTGCTTATCGAACAAGTTTTTAGCGGTTGTTGGCAAAGCCATACTTGGCCGCCATGCATGGCCGCCACCCCTTTTGTCGTAACGGGCAAATGAATAAACCGGCGGAGGGCTGGGGGTTGTTCCAGACGGCGTAGGCCGCTTGACAGCCTGCGCCGTCTGGACCGGTTTTTAGAGCATTTCAGTCTCTAATCGCCGCCGGAAAATTCAAATGAATGTTTTAGCGGGAATAATCTCCTCAAAACGCTTATCTATATCGTCTATTATATTACGGCGCAAGTCGCGGATCATCCGCACGGACACAATAGTCTCAGACTGCGCCGAGGCGGACGGCAATAAAAGCCGGTACGCTTCTACACGCAAAGCTCCGGCAAGCTTCGCAAGCGTCTTGTCGCTTACCCAAGTCCTGCACCCTTCGATAAAATTAACCGTTTGTACCGAAACATCGGCCAATTCCGCCAGTTTTTCTTGAGAAATAGCCAGTTTGCTTCGCCTTTCTTTAATGTTGGCCGCCAGCAGTCTGCGCAGCGCCAAAGCTCCGTCAATTTGCTCCACAAAAACCATCATATAATAATATTAAGTATTGACAATTTAATAATGATAAGCGAGAATACTTAATAATATTAAGTATAGGCCGTTATTGTGGCTTTATACGGATTGGAGTGGAAAATGGGAAAGCAAAAAAATCCGGCCCGTGTGGGAGCCGGAACGTACGAAGGTTTTTTTAGCAAACTGTACGATAATTTTTTTAGCAACGAGATAGTATGGCCTTTCACAAAACTGCTGATAAAAAGCCTGCGGCTTTTCAGTTACAGCTTTCGCTCAAGAATTGGACTTATTTACAATAAGCCGGAATACGCCAGATGTGTTTTTGCGGGCGCTTTTCTGGGAAAATCTTTAGGTTATAAAAAGATAAGCGTGATTGAATTTGGCGTTGCCGGCGGCCGGGGTCTCATAGCGTTGGAAAAGCACGCCGAAATAATAGGGCGGGAGATGGGCATAGAAATAGAAGTTTACGGTTTTGATACCGGCAAGGGGCTTCCAAAGAGCGATGATTACCGCGATATACCGTATATGTGGCGCGAAGGTTTTTATAAGATGGATTTTGAAGGACTGCAAAAGCGCCTGCGTAAAGCAAAACTTGTGATAGGCGATGTAAACGAAACGCTTCCCGATTTTTTTAACGCCTACAATCCGGCTCCTGTAGCGGCAGCCATGTTCGATATGGATTTGTATTCGTCAACCGTTCCCGCGTTGCGTATGTTTGAGGCGGACGATTCCAAGCTTTTGCCCCGCATAGCTACATATTTTGACGATATTGGAACGAGCGCCTTTGATTATAACTACTGTATTAACGATTATACCGGAGAACGGCTTGCCATCCGCGAATTTAATGAAGATCACGACAAACGAAAAATATCGCCGGACTTTGGCCTTATCGCGGATAAATATAGGGAATCGTGGTATAATAAAATTTTTATTGTCCATTTGTTTGACCACGCTAAATACAACGAAGCCATTTTTGACAAGGAATTGGACTACTCCCGGGAATTGAGTTTGGTTT
>JAITDS010000257.1 GCA_031282435.1 Spirochaetaceae bacterium | reverse complement strand
GGAAGTAATAAAAACAACAGGTATCCTTTTATGCTCCGGATTGCTTTGAAGTTTCTCAAGAAACTCAAGTCCGGTCATACCGGGCATCTCTACGTCAAGAAGCATTAAATCAACTTTTGAAATTTTTAAAAATTCCTGTGCGGAAGCCGCGTCCACCGCAAGCCGCACGTCATATTCATCACCAAGAATAGAATTGATGCTTTGCAACACTTCCGGCATATCATCGACTGCCAGAACAATTTTTTTACCTTTTCCCCGCATAATTTTTCCTTTTAAAATATTAGTAGGCTAATTATACTAAACGCATGGATATAATATATGGGGTAGTCCGCGCATCATCAGTAGCAAATTGCCTTTTATAGTCTTTTATTCGCAACGAGGTCTAATACCCCGCCCTTTAGGGCGGTTCGAGCTGGCAACGCCAACAAAAATGTGGTAGTAGACGAGTTTGTGCCGCAAGCCTCCACAGTTCAATAATTTCCTTACCCGGTCGAACCTCGTCAAAACAGGCAACACTTACGAGATTCCTCGCCCCTTAGGGCGAGGAGGTTCATTCATGGTTCTTTAATGAAATTAGCCTGCCATGTTATATTTTTCATTTAGAATTTTAACAATGGTACCCCAATTGTAATAAATATAAAGCCACGCCGCCGCCTCTTCCCAATCCCTAAACAAAGTTCCGCTGTCGCGTAGTGGCCGCAGGTTTTCAGGAAAAAGCTCCTGTGTGTACTCCATATTCCATTTTATATGCTCGCCATAGGAATATTCAATACCGCTTCCAGCAGTCTTTCCATCGCTGTCAGCGTCAGGGCGCGTTTTGTTCAACTCATTAAAACGAAACGGACGTAACGCCGCCGGCGATGTTTCCGGCAAAAGGACGGGCCGCCAGTATTTTTCAAAATCGTCAAACGGCGGCAAGATATCTTCAGGCGAGGTATATTCTTTCATCCATTCGCTTACAGCCGCTATACGCTCTCCACGGTTACGCAGTTCCGTAAGAGCGCGTTCACCGGAAAGATATTTGTCCCGGCGCTGTATACTGCCTCGCGTAATCTCTCCGATAATTATGCCGCCGTCAACCGAAAACTCGTCATCAACAAAAGCGCCGTATCCGGAAACGTTCATATCGCCTTCCTGCCAGCCGCTGACATTGCTAAACAGAAAATGTATACGGGTAATAAAAAAAAGTCCGCCCGCATTCCCGTTATATTCCTTTTCCGCGTCATTTTCCGCATCCTCGTCAATGGAGGCGGACGTATCCTCCGCAAGGTATGGTTCTGTACAGTAAAATTTTATATATGGCACGGTTTTTAGCGTAAATACCGCGCCGCGCTCGCCGTTTTTTGTAGAAAATATGCGGAAATTAAGAAAATCGTCCGCGCTTTTATAGTTTTTTATTGTTTTTTCCGCGAAAGCGGAACCATCTAAAAGTCTTCCCGCCTCGTTCAATACATTTGAGACGCTTTTACAGGAAACGGCGAAAATTGCCGGCAGCAAAAACACAAAACATACACGGTTCATTTATTACTCTGTGTTTATATTATACGGCGTGCGCTTTATCAATACAAGGTTTCGCTCCTCTTCTAAGAACGGAACCGGACAGGGGATTACTTTCCATTCGGCGATACGCGAGAGCAGGGTCATTTCAGTATCAATAACTTCGCGCCGTCCTTTATAAGCGGCGAGGCAGCCGCATGGCTTTAACAGGCGAAACAGTTTTTTAAGGATTTCAGGTGTCAATGGGCGAAAGGCGCGAAAACAAATCATATCATAAATGGCAGGCCCGGCTTTTTCGAACTCGACTTCCAGTATTTCAACGTTTGATAGTCCCAAAACCGCCGCAGTGTTCCGCAAAAAACCCGCCCGCCGTCCCATACGCTCTATCAGGCTGAAAGAAACGCCGGGCAACGCCATAGCAAGCGGCACTCCGGGCAACCCCGCGCCTGAACCGGCATCGGCAATCTTTGGATTTGACGGGAAATTCTCTGACGTTATATGTTGTTTTATAATGTTTAGAGGTGCAAGTGAATCAAGTATATGCTTTACTATTAATTCGTCCCTGTTTTTTACAGATACTAAACCATAAGCGGAATTAAACAGTTCTATCTCGTCGCAATAGCGTTTTAACAAATCCGCAAGTTCATGCGGGCAAAGAGTCGTTAAACCGAAAGCGGCAGGATGCGCCATGCTGTTCCGGCTTTCAAACAACCCTTTAAGCCCTTTTTCAAGATAATCTACGCATAGATGCACTTTAACAATTCATCGCGTTTGTTGCGTATTTTATTTAAAGCTCTTTTTTCAATCTGGCGGATAGCCTCGGCGGAGATACCCATGCTGTCGCCCAGTTTTTGGAACGTATGAACGTCAGAATCAACAAGGCGGAAACGATGAAGTATAACCATCCTTTCACGAAAGTTAAGATGCGTTTTTAAGAAACGGCGTGTTTCATTTCTGGAATACCGTATTAAAAATTCGCGCTCCGGATTGCACTGATGGTTGTCTTCGCAAACTTCCATGAAGGACGCATCCGTCTCTTCGGACAGTTCCGCTTCCAGCGAAAGCGGATTGCTGGCAACATTCATGACTAATTCAATATCGGAAACCGAACAAGCCGTTTCCTTCGCAATCTCTTCAATTTTGGGGGTGCGTCCGAGTTTCTGTTGGAGAACATGCTCCGCTATATAAATTTTGCGCAGTAATTCTTCTTTTTTCAGCGGGAGACGTATCGTGCGGCGCTTGCTTACAACAAAACGCGCAATAGCCTGTTTAATCCATAAAACGGCGTAAGTGGAAAATCGTACGTTTTTACTTAAATCGAATTTTTCGACCGCGTGCATAAGCCCTACGTTTCCTTCCTGGATTATGTCCATCAAGGAAATATCAGGCGACAGATAATTTTGCCCGACTTTTATTACTAGGCGTAGATTCGCTTCGATAATTCGTTTGACCGCAAGTTTATCGCCTTCGGCAACGCGGCCTATAAGCTCACGCTCTTCTTCCGCGCTTAAAAGAGGAATCTTTTTCACTTGTTTGATGTAAGTCTGATAAACGTCATCGTTCTGCATTTCAATCGAAACCATGCTCATATAATAAAATCTCCGTTAGCTTTAAGTTTGTATTAATAATACAGCATAAAGCGTGCCAAGTGCTGACGTGTATCCTTATTAGCGTGTAAATGTTTATTGTATAAGGACTTATACCGGAACTGCCGCCGCCGCCGCTTTGCCGTCGCTATTAGATGTATAAAAATACATACAGCAGTAGATATAAAAATAGAAAACTAACGCTGTTCCAAGAATTGAGCTTACGGCATTCATAAACTTGGAAAGGCCAACGCGCTTTACATTATAAGGCCGGAGTTCGCGGAAAGCAAACGGGTTTGCAAAATACAAAACAGTTCGGTGAACTGTTTTGCCGTCCGGCGCTTTCAGCGCCGGACGGATAGCATAAAATCAAAGCGCTGAAAGCTAAGTTACTTGAGTTTGCGCTTCGCGCAAACTCCGTAAAATCAAGCCGCTAAAGCGGCTTGACCCGCGCAACGGGATTGTAGGGGTGCCGCCGCGTAGCGGCGTGGCCGGAGCGATAGCGGAGCCCCGAAAAGCCCGGTTTCCGGCGCGGAGCGCCGGAAATGCGCCCAAATTAAAAAAATAGTTGTACTGTTAAATTGCTGAAACCGTAAGCGTTCCTATTGACAGATTTTCAATATTCTTGTATAAAATTAAGAATGATTGCGGGAATAGCTCAGTGGTAGAGCGCCACCTTGCCAAGGTGGATGTCGCGGGTCCGACTCCCGTTTCCCGCTCAACTTCAAGATGCTTGTTTAAGAGGGTATAGTGGCTGTAACACGAGAAATTGCGCGGCTTGATAATTCGGAGGTAAAATTAACTTTTACCTATAAAAACGATGATTTGCGCGAGGAATACAAAAAAATTGTCGGTGATTTTGCAAAAAATTTGCAAATTAAAGGTTTTCGCAAAGGTAAAGTGCCTGTTTCCATTCTTGAAAATAAATTGGGAAAGGCCCTTCGTGAAGACGCGCTAAACGCGATAATCGGTAATACGGTTCAGGATGCGCTTAAAAGTGAAGATTTTCCGGCGGACGCTGTGCCGTTGGCGTATTCGGAGCCTGTAGTCGAAGGTGAACCGGAGCTTGACCTTTCCGGCGACCTTGTTTTTTCAGTTAAGTACGATGTCATGCCGCAGTTTAAGCTTGATAAATTTGAAGGTCTGGAAATAGAAGTAGAAACCGCCGAAGTTGCCGAAGAAGACATTAACCGTGAACTGGAAGAAATCCGCGAGCGCAACGCCATAGTAATGGATAAGGATGAAGGCGCTCCCTCCGAAAAAGGCGATGTTGTAACAGTTAATTATGCGGAAATATCAGAAAACGGCGAGGTAATTTCCGGCATGGAACGCGAAGATTTTACGTTTATCTTGGGAGGCGGACATAACATTTATAAATTTGATGATGAAATTACAGGTATGAAGAAGGATGAAACCCGTGAAATCCGGAAAACCTACCCGGAAGATTTTGAAGACAAGGATTTAGCCGGACAAACAAAGAAAATCCGTGTTAAATTGACAGCCTTAAAGAAAAGAGAGCTTCCCGAAGATGACGAACTGGCGCAAGATGTGAATGAAAAATTCAAAAACATAGGCGATCTAAAACAAAATATTCGGGAACAGCTTGAAAAAGAGCTTGAAGTAGCGTTAAAAGACTTAAAAATCAAAAAACTTTTTGATAAAATTATAGAATTAAATCCTATAAGTATACCGGAATCAATGATTAACGCCGAAATCATCTCTATTATACGTAGAATGTTTGCCGGCTATTCCGTTTCGGACGAGGAGTTGTGGAAACTAGTTAAATCATCCGCCCTTAATGAAAAATACAGGGAAAGCGCCGTTAGAGACGCCTGCGAAATACTGATTATGGATAAGCTTAAATCTGATTTTAACGTTGATATTTCGGACAATGACATTGAAGAAATGTATGTTGATATTTCCAAAGATACGGGTCTTCCGGTAGAAGATATTAAAAAAGAGTACGCACAAGAGGATAAGCGCGAGTATTTTAACAATGAAATAAAACATAAAAAAACGCTTGCCCTTTTGTTAGGAAAAAACACAATAAAAAAAGGAAAAACAGTAAATTTTTTGGATATTTTTCAAAAAAATAGTAGAATATAATTATGCATGAAAAAATGAACAGCCTTGTGCCTATCGTTGTTGAACAGACCGGCATGGGGGAACGCTCTTATGATATTTATTCGCGCCTGCTTAAAGATCGTATTATATTTTTAGACGGGGAGATAACGGACGTAACGGCGGATCTTGTTGTAGCGCAGTTATTGTTTCTTGACGGCCAAGATACCGAAAAAGACATCAGCCTTTATATAAATACGCCGGGCGGCTCCGTTACGGCGGGGCTTGCGATTTACGATACTATGCAGTACGTAAAATGTGATGTTCAAACGATATGCGTGGGGCAGGCGGCGAGCATGGGCGCGCTTATTTTGACGGGCGGAGCTAAAGGGAAACGTATGGTTTTGCCGTCGGCGCGTGTATTGATTCATCAGCCGTGGGGCGGCGCTCAAGGGCAAGCGCTTGATATAGGAATACAGGCAAAAGAAATACTGCGGCTTAAACGTATAACGATTGAATATTTTTCAAAGCAAAGCGGTAAAACGCCTGAACAAATTGCCGGCGATATGGAAAGGGATTTCTATATGTCGGCGGAAGACGCCGTAAACTATGGCGTTGTCGATAAAATTCTAGTGAGGGGTAATCATGGCAAGACTGCGTAATTCTAGTAATGCCGAGCGAACCTGTTCCTTTTGCGGAAAAAGCGGCGATACGGCGCGAAGGCTTATAGCCGGACCGTCCGAAGTTTATATTTGCGATGAATGTGTCGAGGTTTGCAGGCGTATTCTAAATGAAGGCGAGCGCGATCTTTCGAATCAGTTTACGGGTGACATACCTCGCCCCAAAGAGATAAAAGACTACCTTGACCAGTTTGTAATAGGACAGGAAGACGCAAAAAAGGCTCTTTCCGTTGCCGTTTATAACCACTATAAGCGTATCGCAAATCCTTCCGGCGGGCCGGACGATGTTGAAATCGAAAAATCGAATGTCCTGCTGATAGGGCCTACGGGAACAGGGAAAACGTTGCTTGCTAAAACATTGGCTCATAAACTTAAAGTGCCGTTTGCGATAGTTGACGCGACGACTTTGACTGAGGCCGGTTATGTAGGTGAAGATGTTGAAAACATACTGCTTAAACTGATTCAAAACGCGGGTGGCAACATAGCCGCCGCTGAACGCGGTATTGTATATATTGACGAGATAGATAAAATATCGCGCAAGGGCGAAAATGTGTCTATTACCCGCGATGTTTCAGGCGAAGGCGTGCAGCAAGCCTTGTTAAAAATAATTGAAGGCACGGTTGCTTCTGTCCCGCCGCAGGGTGGCAGAAAACACCCGAATCAAGAAATGATACGGATAGATACAACAAATATTTTATTCATCTGCGGCGGCGCTTTTGTAGGTTTGGATAAATATATTGAGCGGCGTGTCGTACAGCATCCTATAGGCTTTGGCGCTGAAGGGCGCGACTCAAAAAATCAAAGTGTTAAAGAACTTTTCAAAAATCTACACCCGGATGATCTTATACATTTTGGCATGATTCCTGAATTTATAGGCCGGCTTCCGATAACTGTATGTCTTGACGAACTGAAAATAGAAGACCTAAAGCGCATAATTACTGAACCGCGTAACGCGATAGTAAAGCAGTATCAGGCTTCCCTCGCTATTGATGATGTTAAGCTTGAGTTTACCGAGGAAGCTGTCAACGCGATTGCCGAAACTGCCATAAGGCAGAAAACCGGAGCGCGCGGGTTGCGGGCTATCGTTGAACGTTTGATGATAGATACCATGTTTGAACTGCCTTCACAGCCGGGTCAAAAACGTGTGGTAATAACGCAGGATACTGTTGAAAAGTTACAGCCGCCGGAGATTTTCCCGCTGGCAAAATCCGCATAGTTTGAACGGCGGCGTTTCTGCTTACTCCCTTATGTGATTATGCGGGACGTTGCGGCGGGTGTCCGTTGCAAGGTCTCGACTATGAAGAACAGTTGGCGCAAAAAACTGATTTTTTGCGCCAAGCCTTTCTGTGCTACGGAATATCCGGCATACCGGAAATTGCCGTAATTCCGTCCAAGCCTTTTGAATACCGCAACCGTTTACAATTTCACCGTGTACCTGTAGGTGTTGAAGCGGAGTTTCCAAACAGAAAATCACGGACACGTTCCCTTAATCTTGCCCGAAAAGAAGAATCTGTCTGCGGCTTTATGGCGCGCGGCGCGTCAGAGATTGTTCCGGTGAAAGATTGTCTTACGGCGGCTCCGGTTATACGCCGGTCTCTATCTGCCGGCGGCATCGTTCCGCCTGTCGACATGGACCGTTTCTGTGTTTACGGCAAAGATTCAACTTTATTGATAGAGGGGCGAAACTCTTGCGGTACGGCGCGTGTTCATCAAAAAGATATAAAAATGGATGCCGGTGTTTTTTTTCAGAGTAACGGCGACTTGCTGGAGTTATTGATAGATGAAATACTCGGAACAGCGGAGTCCGCGAAAAAATCACTTCCGGCAGCCGATTTTTACTGCGGTGTGGGGACATTCGCTGTTTTTTTGCAGGATGTTTTTGACCGCATAGATCTGCTGGAAGCGGATAAAAACGCTCTGCGTCTTGCGCGTGAAAATATATGTCTAAAAGAGGCTCGTTTTTTTGGACAAAGCGATACTGTGTGGGCCCAAAACGCTAGAAAAAACATGGTTTATGGCTTTGTTGCCGCCGACCCGGGGCGGCAGGGTCTAAGTGAAGCTATGCGCCGTTTCCTCCGTTCAAATTGCGAAATATTGTGCTATGTGTCCTGCAATCCTAACGCTTTGGCTAGAGACGCGGCTTTTTTGTTGGATACCGGAGACAACGGCGGCTTAAAACTCGAATCTTTGTCGTTCTACGATTTTTATCCTCAGACTAAACACATCGAGTCACTGGCCGTTTTCCGGCGCAGCTGATAATAGGTAAAACGCCATAATTGCCCCCCCCCCCCCCGCCAGGAGTTCTTTGTGTTTTGTTGTTT
>JAITDS010000085.1 GCA_031282435.1 Spirochaetaceae bacterium | reverse complement strand
CGGGAACAGCAAAAGAACCGGCCTGCCGGGGAAAAAGAAAGCAAGCGCCGGCTGGAGACGATGGAGAGAGCGGGCGAAAGCGTTCCTTCAGGGACAAAAGTAACACGCGTGTGCGACCGAGAAGGGGACATGGCGGACTAAAGTCCGATGAGTTATTTATCAAGGCGGTAGCGAAAGGGCGGCTGTTTTTGATACGGGTAATACAGAACCGGCTGACGGCGGGAAGCGGGAAAATCCTGGACGGGATACGGAAAACGTAGGTACAAGGGCGTGTAACGGCGCGTATAGGGCGGGATTCCCGGCGGAATATAAAAGGGCGTGGTTTCTTATGACAAACGACGGGGTGAATAGCGCGGGACAAGCGTTTGAGAAAGTAAAATATTATGTACAGAGACGGAAGAGTGGAAAGTCTTGTATTGTGTGGCGAACAGGACAAAGGAAGCGCCCGAAAAACCGTACAGTATAGCGGAAGCGGTGGAGCATATCGGGAACTTGGGCGGTCCCGGACGTGCCCCGAGCGATGGTCCGCCCGGTGTAAAAACTGTTTGGCGGGGTCTACAAAAATTCTACACCCTCTACGACTATAGGGAAATGGTCGATTTTGTGGGTCAAGTTTAGGCTTTAGGGGGGGGGGGGGCTGGCCGCCTGCGGGGTTAACGAGCTTGTTCGCCACCCTGATTGGTTGTCGCCCAAGTCGTTTTTTAAGCGGAAGTTGTTCGGAAACTTAAGGTTTCCGAACAACTCTAATGATAAAAGTTAAGCCGGAATTTTATGCTTTGCGCGGTTCCGGCGGCCAAACACATCCGCTTACATATCAGAATACGGCTTGATTGATAATAAGGCTCGCATAAAGAATCTAAACCGCCGCTTTCAGAAAATATCCATGCGTTAAACGAAGCATCCGAATTTAAGTTTATAATCAGTTCGTTATAAATATCCTGAAAATCTATTGCGGCGGCATCCAAAACGCTCAATCCGTTTACGCCTTCGATATGCCGCGCGTTTATTTTTTCACTGTGGTTTGAAAACGATTCATATTGATTGTATGAATACACGCGAAGACTCGTTTCATCATCATTTGAAAAAGATATATTCAATTCAGGAATAAAAATAAATTCCTGTTCTTTACCGCTTTTGTTTATAAGATTGTATGCTACACAGATTTCATTCTTTTTTAGAACATAGTTTTTTTCAATTTCTATACCATAAAAGCCGCCGGCAGACGCATCTGTATCTGCCGGAAGTTTGAAGTTTACTTTATAACGCTGACGGTCTATAGCCGTCATTTCATAATATTCGTTTCCGCATAAACGAACACCTGAGAAATCGTTATTTAATACGGAATCATACGAAAAGCCGGCCGGAGCAATCATGTCACTGAACGAGCGGCGTTTGCCGTTTACGCTTGACGTTCCGCCATAATTCCATGAACACGGAATATAATCCAACTCAAATATATTAGCTCCCATTTTACATATAAAGCAGTTAATTTCTTCACTTTGAAACAAATATTCATCTATACCGTCAAAATCAAAGTCAAATGTCATAAGAGACGGCATAAAACTCTTATAACCGCGCGTCATTCTTTCTGCTTCAAGTATTGCCTTATAAGCGGCGTTTCTAATAGCGCTTTGGTTTATTTCGTTCTGACTTGGCAGATAAAAAAGATCATGGTTTTGCGCCTTCCACAATTCTTCAGTCGCTTGCCGTTTACTGATTTTGTCGCCGCGAAGCTGGTCTACAAGAGCATGAACAAATGTCAGCTTTGCGTAAAGATAATTCTTTTCAGGATAATCTATTAAACACTGTTTTACCGCTTTTTGCGGGAAATATATTTTTTGCAGTGATGAAAGATTTTTTATTATTCTTGACGGCAGCGAAAAATCTATTTTATTTTCGTACGCGGACAGTTCTGTCAAAAAAGAAAGCGCGGAATTTTCCGTCAAGGCTTCAGGATTTTTATTGTTAAAACAGGACGGAAAAACGCATATCATCCGCTCGTTTCCATTTTCCGCGTCCATTAAAAAGCGGTCCAGTGTTCCCGGCACGTCTCTTTCAAGGCCGGCGGCAATGTGTTTTGAAAACGGAAATACGGTAATAATCTTTCCTTTATCCTCGCTTATGTATGGTTTGTATAAGCCGCTTTCTTTTATTCCGGCGTCAAAGAAATATGTTTCGTCGAGAAAGGTATAGGCTATGTTGCAGGATGTAAGGACGCTGGGCATAGACGAATCCCATGCAAGTTCAGGCAGCAGACAGCCTTGCGCGCGTTTGCCGAAATGCTTGCGCAGGTAGGTCGTAAGCATTTCAATATGGCCTAATCTGTCTTTGTAGCTTATCAGCGGCATCATGGGTTCATAAAAGCCGCCCGTCAATAGTTCAAGCTGTTTTCTATGAATCATATTCTCTGTCAGCATAAAAATTTCGCTGTGATTACGCTCAATCCAGTACCACAACGAACCGGAAAAGTGTAAAATTGCGGGTATTTTTGGAAATTTATACAACATCGACAGAACAGGACGGATTTTTCCGGTATATAGACGCTCAAAAGTGGAAGCGTTCATCCCATTGGGAAGGTGATAATGTATACCTAAAATAAATGTTACTGCCGCGCTCATTACTTTTAAAATATTACTCCTTTTTCCTCCCTTTGAAAACCCGCCCCGCACCCGCAGGCATCCTGCCGGACGCCTCCCTGTATCTGCACTTTACAACGAAACGGGAATTGACTCCGGAAGCCCGCCGTCCATGCTTAACACGGCGGGGCGTTGACTTTATCCGCCGGCAAATTTTCTCCTCTACGTTCAACAAGAAAAGAGCATTTGCTGACGGAGAGCATATTCAAATTCGAAAGTCATAATTCGGGCGCATTTTCACCCGCCGCAGGCGCGCCAGCGGCAGGCGAAAACCGCGCTTTTCGGGGCTGCGCGCTTTCGCGCTCCGGCCACGCCGCCCCTACTACGGGGCGCCGTGTCTTGCTTCGCAACCCCTACAATCGCTTGCGCGGCCTACCAGCGTACGTTTGATAACCTGAGAGACGTTTTTCATATTTGAAATCGGAATTGCCGGCTCAACGCGGCGTGGCGTTGACTTTACCCGCCGGCAGATTTTCTCCGTTACGTTCAACAAGAAAAGCATTTGCTGACGGAGAGTATATTGGACTTGTTCGCCAACCCGGTCGGTTGTCGCCCAAGTCTTTTCAAGCGGAACTTGGCCAAGCCATGCATGGCCGCCATGCATGGCTTGCGGAAACTGAAGTTTCCGAACAACTCTATTCAAACTCGAAAGCCATAATTCGGGCGCATTTTTACCTGCGGCGGATGCCGCAGGTAAAAACCGGACTATACGCTCCAATTTGGTCGATAAAGCGCCGGACGGCACAACAGCCTTTTCCAAAACCTTTTCAGGTTTTGGAAAAGGCCCCTCCCTCTCTTAATCCAAAAAATCCGTTTAATCCGCGGACGCTATTTTATAACAATGTTTACAAGTTTATCCTGAACCGCGATTATTTTTACTATAGTTTTTCCTTCCAGCCATTTTTTTATGACAGGCAGTGAAAGAGCCGTTTTTTCCAGCTCTTCATTTGCTGTTCCGGCGGCGGCGGTGAACTTGTCACGGATTTTACCGTTTATCTGCGCCACTATAGTAAGCTCATCGTCCAAGGACAGGGTTTCATCGTAACTAGGCCATGCCGCTCCGGAAACGGTTTCTGTGTGTCCAAGTTTTTCCCACAGTTCTTCGCCCAAATGCGGGGCGTATGCGGCAAGCATGATTACAAGCGGTTCCCATAACTGTACTGGTACGGCGGCCAGCTTCGCCAATTCCGTCGTGTATATCATCATTTGGCTTATCGCCGTGTTAAAATTCAATGTTTCCGTATCGGCGCTTACTTTTTTTATCGTTTTATGCAACAGGCGCGTTACAGGCGCGTTTTCGGCGTTTTCCGTTCTGTCAGTATTGTCAACTTTTTCACTTATGCCCCATACACGGTCCAAAAATCGCGTTACTCCCGTGAGTCCGGCTGTCATCCAAGGTTTGCTGACTTCCAGCGGCCCCATGAACATTTCGTATACGCGCATCGCGTCCGCCCCGTACTGCGAGATTATATCGTCCGGGTTTATTACGTTGCCGCGGCTTTTACTCATCTTTTGGTTGTCTTCGCCAAGTATCATGCCTTGGTTCACCAGCCGCCGGAACGGCTCCGGCGTGTTCACAAGGTCAAGGTCAAAAAGCGCTTTATGCCAAAAACGGCTGTACAAGAGGTGCAGTACGGCGTGTTCCGTGCCTCCCACATACAAATCAACGGGCGCCCAATAGTCTATCTTGTCCCGTCCGGCAAACGCTGTATTGTTGTGCGGGTCAAGGTATCGCAGATAGTACCAGCACGAACCGGCCCATTGCGGCATGGTGTTCGTCTCACGTTTCGCCACCGCCCCGCAGCGCGGACAAGTGGTGTTTACCCAGTTTTCTATTTTTGCGAGCGGCGACTCTCCCGTGCCGCTTGGTTCGTACGATTCTGTTTCCGGCAGTAACAGCGGCAATTCGGTTTCCGGAATCGGGACTACGCCACACTTTTCGCAATGTACCAGCGGTATGGGTTCGCCCCAGTAGCGCTGCCGGCTGAATACCCAGTCTCTCAGTTTGTAGTTTACGGCTTTTTTTCCTAGTCCGCGTTCTTCCAGCCATTTGGTAATTTTTGTTTTGGCTTCCGCTGTCGTAAGGCCGTCAAATTGTCCCGAATTGACGCATCTGCCTTCGGCGGGGGTACAGGCATCCGGCTCTTCCGGCGCTTCACCTTCAACCACTTTGATTATTGGCAGCTTGAAGGTTTTCGCGAAATCCCAGTCGCGTTCATCGTGCGCGGGGACGGCCATTATAGCGCCTGTTCCATAAGAGATCAGTACGTAGTCCGCTATCCATATTGGAATTTTGGCGTTGTTTACCGGGTTTATCGCGTAAGCGCCGGTAAAAACTCCGGTTTTTTCTTTCGCCAGCCCCGTGCGTTCAAGGTCGCTTTTTTGAGCGGCGTTCTCTATGTATTTTTCTACCGCAGAACGTTGTCCGGCGCCGGTGATTTTAAGGACTAACGGGTGTTCGGGGGCAAGCGCCATGTATGTCGCGCCGAACAACGTATCGGGGCGTGTCGTATAGATGACCAGTTTGTCGTCTACCCCCTCTATGCTGAACGTTACGTCCGCGCCTTCACTGCGTCCTATCCAGTTGCGCTGCATCAGTTTGACGGGTTCGGGCCAGTCCAGCGTGTCGATGTCTTCAAGGAGACGGTCGGCATAAGCGGTTATGCGCAGCATCCATTGCCGGACGCGGCGGCGTGTTACTTTGGTGTGGCAGCGTTCACATTCGCCGTCTTTTACTTCTTCGTTGGCTAGTCCGGTTTTACAGGACGGGCACCAGTTTATCGGGCTTTCCGCTTCGTAGGCTAGTCCTTTTTCGTACAGTTTTAGAAATATCCATTGTGTCCAGCGGTAATATTCGGGGCTGGACGTGTCTACTTCGCGTTCCCAGTCGTAGGAAAAGCCGAGTTTTTTTATTTGTCCGCGAAACCGCGCGATGTTGTCCGCCGTTGTTTTCGCCGGATGTTGTCCGGTCTTTATAGCGTAGTTTTCGGCAGGCAGTCCGAATGCGTCAAAACCTATCGGGTGCAGTACGTTGCACCCTTTTGACCGCAGATAACGGCAGTATATGTCTGTGGCCGTGTAGCCTTCGGGATGTCCGACGTGGAGACCTTGGGAGGACGGGTACGGGAACATATCGAGTACGTAGCGCCTGCGTTCTTTGGGCGCGGACGGGTCTTCCGCCGCTTGAAA
>JAITDS010000070.1 GCA_031282435.1 Spirochaetaceae bacterium | reverse complement strand
AAGGCTTTATAATGGCGAATAAAGATTTACATGATGCCAAAAGGCAAAAGAATGACGAATTTTATACGCAGCTTTCTGATATTGAAAAAGAACTGATACATTACAGGCCGCTTTTTAAGGGGAAAACCATCCTCTGCAACTGCGACGACCCGCGGGTCAGCAAGTTTTTTTATTATTTCTACGCAAACTTCCACTTTCTTGGACTGAAACGGCTTATTGCCACTTGTTATAAAAACTTAAACCCCGATTTGTTCAGTCAAAACCTCGACGAACAAGCCGTTTATTGCATTTACGACGGCGCAGACCGCTCAGATGATAAATATACGGACTACGATGCGTTTATCAGACAAAACGAATGGGGAGTTTTGAAAGGGGACGGTGATTTTCGTTCCGCTGAATGTATTGAGCTGTTGAAACAGGCGGATATTGTCTGCACCAATCCGCCTTTCAGTTTGTTTCGGGAATATGTGGCGCAATTAATTAATAGAATATGAAAAAAAGTTTATCATCATCGGTAACAAAAACGCGATTACCTATAAAGAGGTTTTTACATTCATTAAAGAAAATAAATTATGGCTTGGTTATACGCCAATGGGTGCGGATATATTGTTTGACGTCCCCGATGACTTTGCAAAAAACACAATAGCCGGCAAGAAAGAGGGTAGCACTTATAGAATAGTAAACGGCGTTGTAAAAGGCAGGTCGCAGGCTGTCTGGTTTACCAATCTTAACCATAAGAAACGCAATGAATTTTTAAAGCTATATGCAAATTACAACGAAAAGGAATTCTCAAAATACGACAACTATGACGCGATAGAAGTAAGCAAAGTTTCTGAAATACCGCAGGACTATGACGGCGTAATGGGCGTTCCCATAACCTTTTTGGATAAATATAATCCAGAACAATTTGAAATAATTGACGGGCTTAATCGCTACACCCTGCTTGATGTAGCAGGCAAAAACCAATGGGCTAAAGACAATCATTTGCATCTGACGGAAATAAATGGAAAATCAACTTATTTCAGAGTTCTTATAGAAAGGAAACAGTAAAAAAAAGAAAATTGAACTGCACGAAATCTTGATCAAGGATCTTGTAGACGGTTATATTGACAATCAGGAAGAAGGCGTATACGGATACGGCGGAAAACTCAATATCCGCCCAAAATACCAGCGTGAATTCGTCTACAAAGACAAGCAAAGGGATGCAGTTATTGATACCGTCCGCAAAAATTTTCCGCTCAATGTCATGTATTGGGTAAAAAACGGCGACAACTACGAAGTCCTTGACGGACAGCAACGAACAATTTCAATCTGCCAGTACGTCAACGACGGATACAGCATAAACAACATTTACTGGCATACTCTAACTTGCGACCAGCAGGAACAAATTTTAAACTACAAATTGATGATCTATTTCTGTGAAGGAACAGACAGCGAAAAACTGGACTGGTTCCGCATTGTCAACATAGCCGGGGAAAAACTGTATGAACAGGAATTGCGTAACGCTGTTTATACCGGAACATGGCTCACAGACGCAAAAAAGACTTTTAGTAAAACAGGCTGCGCCGCCTACCGGATAGGAAAAGATTATATAAATGGTTCCGCAATCCGGCAGGATTTTTTGGAAACCGCGCTTGACTGTATTAGCGGCGGAAAAATTGAGGACTATATGTCCAAAAACCAGCATGAACCAAACGCCAACGAGTTGTGGCTGTATTTTCAAAATGTTATCAACTGGATAAAGGTTATTTTCCCCGAATACCGTAAAGAAATGAAAGGTCTTGCATGGGGTGAATTTTATAATAGCTTTGGCAAAGAAAAGTTTGATTCCGCTGAGATGGAAACCCGGATTAAGACGCTGATAATGAACGACGACGTTACCAAAAAGTCCGGCATATACCCCTATTTGCTCACCAAAGACGAAAAAGTATTTAAGTATACGAACCTTTACCGACAGCCAAAAACGGGCGGCTTATGAAAAACAAAAAGGTATTTGTCCCATTTGCGGGAAACATTATGAAATAAACGAAACGGAAGGCGATCACATAACTCCGTGGGCGGAAGGCGGTAAAACCCAGCCGGACAATTTACAAATGCTCTGCAAAAACTGTAACCGGAGAAAAGGGCAAAAATAATGTGTTGTGTGGAAAAGGAATTTGACAAGACGTTATATTTATTCGCAACGGGGTCTAATACCCCGCCCTTTAGGGCGGTTCGAGCCGGCAACGCCAAATAAAAAATGGTAGTAGACCCCACGGTTAAATAATTTCCTTACCCTATCGAACCACGTAAATAATTTCAACTGATTTGAGTTTGCGCTCCGCACAAACTCAGAAAACTCAACGCGCAATTGATTGATAGAAGCGGTATGAAAACGCTTGCGTTTTCATAAGAGCGGATAGGCCGGTTTTAACCTGCGGCATCCGCCGCAGGTTAAAATGCGCCCAAATAGTGAGCGCGGGGCAAGGCAGGAAAGCGGCTGGCAGGGGGGGGGGGGGTAGTGGAAGACGCGCTTGCGGAGCAAGCGTGGCTGGAACTAGGGGGGCGCGTAACGGCAGGGACGGTTTGCGCCGCCGGTATGGAAATAGCGCCCCCCTTTAAAAACTCCATAAATATATCACGGTAAGACAATGCCCCCTATTCTTGTTTGTAAACAGAAAAGGAGGTAAGCCACTGGCGGGCTGGCCGCGGTCTACAGTAGCGTATGCCAAGCGCCCTTTTCGGACCCAAAAGCACGGAGTGAAATCCGCTCCGGGTATGTTACCGCGTAGCGGACCTTAAACCCGCTGGCGGGCTGGCGGGCTGGCGGCTGGTGAGAGGGAGAAAAAATTGCTATAATTTTACAATGTTTAACAGTTTGAACGGCAAAGTGAGCGGTAGAAGCGCGGACACGCTTTATCTATTAACGGGCGGCGTAGAGTGGGAAATTGTTATGCCGCTTACAGACCTTGATACAATGGAAATGAACGGCGGCGAGACAAAAGTTTTTACATACTTGCACCACACCGAAAAAGATATGCGTATTTTTGGATTTTCCGACACAATACGGCGAAAAACATTTCTTGAACTACAAAAAGTGGAAGGCATAGGGCCACGCGCCGCCATCAAAATAATGAGCGGCATAAGCCAGACAGAATTGGAACGAGCGCTGGAAGAAGGAGATGTGGCGCGGCTTGAGCGGACACCCGGACTAGGAAAAAAGACCGCCCAAAAAATGGTGCTGGCGCTTAAAGGCAAACTAATAAGCGGCGGAACAGAGAAAGCCGCCTCCGCCTCGCCGTACGGCGAACTAGTGAACGCGCTTACGGACATGGGATACGACAGAAAATCGGCGGAAACGGCGCTGGAGAAAGCGGCCGCGGAGATAAGGGAACGCGGCGGAAACGGCAAAGACAACAGAAACATTATCGAAGAAAACGAACTATTCCGCCTTGCGATACATAATTTAACAAAATGAATATGACGGAAGACACAGAAAAAATACTCCACCCGGAGACGACCCTGCCGGAAGATGTACGGGATTACGCTCTCCGCCCCACAAGACTGAACGAATTCCTAGGACAGACCTCCATGAAAGAAAACCTTGCCATATTCATAGCGGCCGCAAAAGAACGCGCCGAAAACCTGGACCACCTGTTTTTGACCGGTCCGCCCGGACTTGGCAAGACCACAATGGCGCGAATCGTGGCCAACGAAATGGGCGTAGACTTCACCGAAACCTCCGCGCCCGCTCTGGAAAAAGCGAAAGATCTTGTCGGCATATTGACTAGCCTTAAACCAAACGCGGTATTTTTCATAGACGAAATACACCGCCTTAGACCCGAAATCGAGGAAAAACTTTATATGGCGATGGAAGACTATGAACTAGATTTTATAATAGGACAAGGCCCCGGCGCGCGGACAATGCGCCTGCCCCTAAAACCATTCACGCTGGCCGGAGCAACAACAAAAGCCGGCATGGTTTCCAGCCCGCTAATAAGCCGTTTTGGAATAAGCTGCCGGTTTTCACTGTATGAAAGCGCGGACATTGAAGCCATAATACACCGATCCGCCGCAATACTTGGCATACGGATAGATGATGAAGCCGCCGCCCTGCTTTCAAGATCATCACGTTACACCCCCCGCGTTACAAACCGCCTGCTGCGGCGTATGCGCGATTACGCGCAGGTACAAAAACTAACGTCAATAACACTTGAAGTAGTGCGCGGCGGCCTAAAACGCCTCGAAATAGACGAACTAGGACTAGAGCGCCTTGACAGAGAAATACTCCGCATGATTATTGAACGCTATGGCGGCGGCCCTGTAGGAGCGGAAACACTCGCAATATCGGTAGGCGAATCCGTTGACACCCTGGAAGATTTCTACGAACCTTATCTAATCCAAGCCGGACTATTACAGCGTACGCCGCGCGGTAGAACTGTAACGGAGCTTGCGTACAAACACCTCAACCTTGAAATAAAACGGCCAATTAATAACAGCCTATTTACCGGATTATGAAAACAAAAGATTTTTACTTTGATTTACCAAAAGAGCAAATAGCCCAGTATCCCGCCGGCAGAGGAGAAAGCCGGCTTCTGGTACTCAACCGCCTTTCGGGGCAAAGACACCACCATACCGTTAAAGAACTGCCAAACTTTATCGAAAGAGGCTCGCTGCTGGTATTCAACGATTCGCGGGTACGCAAAGCAAGAATCTTTGGCAGGGACAGTCATGACAAAAAAATAGAGTTTCTGCTGATTAATCCGGTAAAAACACCGGAAAAATGGACTGTGATAGTCAAAAAAGCGTCCAAAAAACTAGGCGGGCGCTTCCGTTTCGCGGACGAAACGGAAGCGGAACTGGAATATGACGCGCAAAACGGCTTTATGCTGCGCTTTGACCACGCCATAGACGACGCATGGCTTGACCAACACGGACATATCCCGTTGCCGCCATACATAAAACGCGCCGATGAAACGGTGGACGCAAACCGCTACCAAACAATCTATGCCCGCGACTACGGCTCCGTAGCGGCCCCAACCGCCGGTCTGCATTTTTCAGAGACCGTACTTTCCGCGCTAAAAGAGAACGGCATTGATACAACATTTATTACCCTTCACGTAGGATTAGGAACTTTTCTTCCGGTACGCAGCGTTAATATCCGTGACCATAAGATGCATACGGAATTTTTTCATATAGGAAACGAAGCGGCTGCAAAAATTGAAACCGCAAAAAAGGAAAGACGGAAAGTAATAGCCGTAGGAACAACAACACTACGCGCAATGGAAGCGGCTTGGCACGACGGCGCACTGCGGCGCGGACAGCAGAGTACGGACATATTCATTTACGGGGATTATCAATTTAGTACGGCGGACGCGCTGTTTACGAATTTTCATACGCCTGAATCGACTTTACTCATGCTTGTCTGCGCTTTCGCCGGCGTGGGACGCGGCGAAAGCGCGGGAAGAAAACTTGTCATGGAAACATACCGCGAAGCCGTAGAACAAAACTATAAATTTTTTAGCTACGGAGACGCGATGCTGCTTCTATGACCGGATTACCTTACCATGATATAAAGTTCCACATTTGGATCTGCGGGTTTTTCCACCGTTATAGAAATATTACCGGTTTTGTCCTGCCATACAGAACTGGACAGCAGTATTACATTGCGGGGCGCTAGCGAATAGCTCCCCTCCACCCCCCAAACAACCGGCCCCTTGCCCGGCACCCCGTTGAAGGTGCGCCCGTTTTCAATTTCCCATAAATCAAAACCGTAAAGCACATAGTCGTCATCACTTATTTCCCCTTCCCCTGACGGTATCGTATTGTTAAATGAAGGAATATCCGGCTGGTCCTTTGTAGGTTTATTAAACAGCATAGCCTCTCCGTAACGGCCCAGCGCGTCTGAAAAACTTTTTACCGTTGCTCTAAACGGGTTGCTATCGCTGTCGAGCGCTTTATTAATCGAATCTATGTCAATTGCATCATTTTCCATTACATTTTTGATAAATTGCTCGCCTCCGAAGTTGCGGACCATGTAAGCGCCTAGAGCGTAGACGTTTGCGTATGAGTAATACACATTGGGAAGATTATAAAACCATATTGTAGGGTCACTGATGCAGTAACCTTGAAGGAACGTTGGGATACGCGCAATAATCGGATGACCGGGATTAGCGGGAGATATATCGATAAAAGAGTCTATAATATCTTCCGCAAGCAGGGAAAGCATCTCGTTATACCATACGGACGGACTACTTGTAAAGCTTTTGGCTTTATCTATACCGCCGGCCCTATATATAACCTTTTGATTACAATTAATCATGTGTTGAAATTCGTGCGCTAATGTGGAATATATTCCCTCCGGCGCAAGATCTGTAAAATGCGCGTCTATATAAAATATTTCCGCGTTATTGCTGCCTGGATCATCGAATTCATCTCCCGACCAAAAATATCCGAATACGCCGTGGTTCTGCCCTTCAGAATAATCCGCGAATATGTCGTATACCAGAATTTGAATTTTAGGGTCTCCGTCAACTCCGCCATAATCAGGATGATCCGACGAAGAGATTCCGCCGCCATATTCATAACCAAAAAGAGCCGTTTCCTTTTCGTAGATTGTATCAAACTTTTCCGCAAGCGTTTCCGCCTGAGATTTTGTTATTTTATTATCCTTATCCTTTTTATCGTTGTTTATAATATCACTTCTAATATTATTGTTGCCGGCGGCATCGTAATTAGCGTTGGCTATCCATATATTGCTATGCACACCTGTGGCGCGCAAAGTGGCGGAAATATTGTTAAAGCTGGTGCCGGCTTCATTCTGAGCATGGAATACCTTTGTTGAAGTATCTATCTCGTAGACGGGCGTGGACTCGGGTTTCTGAAAACGGCTTCCGTTGTCCGCGCCGCGTGAAAAATCGTCAAACTTTATTTCGTTAACAGGGTGGTCGTAACGGATTACCCGTTCTCCGTCCGGGGTTAAAAATACGCCGGATACAATACCCGCGCCTTCCGGGAATTCAGGCTCCGTCTCTCTTATAGACACCGCCTTTCCGGCAGTCTTAGCCGCGGCCAGTTCTTCTTCCGGAACACCCATATTCAATACCATACCGGCATCTTTTGCCTGGACAGCCTTATCGCTTTTGTTCACTTTTACAAGATATATATTGTGATGGTTCAAACTCGGAAGGTTAATAACCGCTTTGGCAGATCCTTCCGAAAAACTTACTTTTTGTACCGGGTTGCTGTACAAAACATCTGTAAAGGACGCGGAATTTACAATGTTGTTACTGTTAGGCGCGACATAAGGCGAGCTATCAGCCGCATCCCCGGTATTTTCTTCCGTATGTTCTATTCCTGATTCGCAGGCAAAAAACAGTAACGCGCTTAACGTTACAAAAGGCAAAAACACAAATTTAGCTGATTTCATAATAAACCTCATACTTTCACTTTAACAGGCGTTTTATAAAAAATCAAGCCGTGTGTCCGTTCTCATAACAAATAGGACAGTTACGGGATGTGAATGTGTAAGCCCAGAGTAGAGGAAAATTCGGCGGGGGTCAAGAAACCGAGAGCGGCGTGAGGTCTGTAGAAATGGT
>JAITDS010000001.1 GCA_031282435.1 Spirochaetaceae bacterium | reverse complement strand
GCCACATATTTACTTTGATTGTTGTGTTGACGGTCATAAAAGCTACCCCATTATATGACACACAACAGGATGCATTCCATTAAAGACAAAAAAAATGCATATAATAATAAATAAAACGTGGGAAAACGCAAACGGGAGCGCGTAAACCGGATTTTGCGGATGCATTCCAACAAATCTGAGCCGATGGACGCGCTTAAGGCGGGTGATATAGGCGTTATTATCGGCATGAAACTGTCGCAGACCGGAGATACGATTGGAAGCGAGGGGTTTCCGGTAGTTTTGGAGAAGATGCAGTTCCCTGAACCGGTTATTTCCGTGTCGATAGAGCCTAGTACCGCCTCGGAACGTGATAAATTAAACGAAATTCTGGAGATTCTATCGAAGGAAGACCCGACTTTTACCAAACGTGAAAACGAGGAGACGGGGCAGCTCATCATATCGGGCATGGGCGAGCTTCATCTTGAGGTGCTTGTAACGCGGATTTTGAAAGAATACAAGGTTGAGGCGCGGGTTGGGAACCCGCAGGTAACGTACCGCGAATCGGTGAGCGCCGCCGTCGAGCGGAGCGAAAGTTTTTCGCGGGTAATTGCCGGCAAGGAGAACGCCGCCGCCCTCACGTTGAAGGTGGAGCCGTTGCCACGCGGGAGCGGCAACAAGTACAGTCTCGCCGTACGCGCTCCCGAAACGCCGCGTGAAATTTTCGAGGCGGTGGAACGCGGCGTTACAGGAGCGCTTAACTCCGGCATAACGATGGGCTATCCGTGCATAGACATAGGCGTTACGATTACGGGTATCAAATATTCCGAGTTGACCGGCACGGAGGCCGCGTTTGAGGCCTGCGCGAGCATCTGTTTTGACCAGGCCGCGAGGGAAGCCGCGCCTATACTGCTTGAACCCGTCATGCTTGTAACGCTTGTATCGCCCGCCGAATTTACCGGCAATGTCATAAGCCTGGTGACTCAACGCGGCGGTCAGGTCGTTAGCATGGATTCAAAGCCGTCTACCAGTGAAATAAAGGTTCACGCCCCTATGGAAAAAATGTTCGGCTTTATGACGGCCCTCCGTTCGGAGAGTCAGGGCCGCGCCACTTTTACGATGGAATTTTCGCATTTTGAAAAAAGGGATAAAGGAGTTTGATTTAATTTAGGCAGAAGGTTGTTGCGTATGGGTTTTTTTACTAAGATATGCGGATTACTTTTTGGCGACGCTAAAACCCTAAAGCGCGCGAAACTCTTAAAAACAATTGTGCGGGACATCAAAAACAACTACTTCAAAGACTTTTATAGGCCGTTTGACCGTACTCTAACGCCGCGGTTCGCGCTGTATTTTTATGATATTTACGAAAAATGCGCTCAGCCGCAAATGGGGTTTAAAAATACGGATGTACCGGCAGAACTTAAAAACGCTGTTTTGAATCATTTTTTGGATAATGAAGCGCGTGAAATAATTGAACGCCTTGAGCCTGAGTATTTAAGCCGGCAGAGCGGCAGTATAAATTCCGTGTTTAAAGAGGCATATAAAGATATTGAGGATTTGAATAAAAAGCTGGATTATAGATGGCGTACCAGCGTAGACAAATGCTATAAACTCATTTCTTCTTTTATTTGGATAATTACGTTTGATTATTATATTTTGCTTAAAAAATTTAACCATACGCTACGGGAATTTTCCTTTGGCCCTAATCCGGTTTTCAACAAAACTCCGGCGTTAGGAGTTGTGGAGCACATAAAGGATTTTTTGTCCATAGCCGAAGGAGTTAGCTTTGACGCGGACTGGAGCGTAGTATTTGCTGTATTGGGTGATTTCAGCAAAAAAATGAGTGTTGATATTACCGAAGAAAAAAAGCTGGATATTTTTTCCAAAATTCAAAAAGTAGCGCGCTCCGGAATTCTTCACATGATAATCAGGCACGCTACCGGCGAACCTGAATGGAAAAATAAAATCGTCATTCCGCATAAAATGATAGCGCATCCCTTTTTGACCGAGATTACCGGAAATGCGGAAAAAACGCTGCGCGAAATTTTAACCTATAAAAAAGACACCGTGATTGAGCGGTATATAATGTCGGTATTCGGCTCTATGGAAATATTACATGGCGCGAAATATTACGTTGACAATTATAACGATGTTTATAAAGGAACCGGCATTGAGGGTTTTAAATACACTGCCGCTTTTGGATACAGCATAGCTTTTCTATCGTTATATTTTGGAAACCTAAAAAATATATGCGACACTTTTGTAATTTACGGCGCGTGGGCGGATCCGGGCAATATGCGCGATTTATCGCAGTGTCTGCACGAGCTTACAATATTAAATGAACAACTGCATTCATACGATAAAACATTGTCGCCTTCCGGCGAGCGCGGCAGCAAGCTAAAATTAATGGAAATAAATTCCGTGCAAAGCAGATCGCACCGGAACAGCCTATGCCGCTATCTTGTTTTGATAAATGATGAAATTCTGGCAATGATTAACCACCTGATAACGGTGCTTTCTTCATTGAATACTTTCTTTACACGGGTCAGAGAGAATAGTGAGGTTGAAATAGCGGCAGAGGTTGTAAACATTAAAACCGTATTCACGATGCTGAAAGATAAGAAGTGCGATATGGCTTTCGCCGAGGAAAAAACGGCGGATTTCTTAAGTTTGCTAACCCACATGATCTTTGATGGCTAGCAGCCTGTTGCGTTTGTAGGCTTTTGAGTCTTTTTTAGCGAAAAAAGGCTCAAAAACCTCTGATTTATGGGCTGCTGTGAACCTTCGGTTCAATGCAGTTTGCAAGGTAAAAGCGCCTATAGGCGCGCCTGTAGGCGGTGCCTAATCAGCGATTTTTGGATGTTTTATGCGCGAAGCGCAACAAACTGCTAGTTAACGATATTTCTAAATTTTCCAAGAGAAAAGATAGAATGAGAGGGATGAATGGAC
>JAITDS010000149.1 GCA_031282435.1 Spirochaetaceae bacterium | reverse complement strand
TAAATGAACCACCTCGCGGCAAGCGCGCCTAAGGTCGAAGACCGGCGTTTGCGGCGAGGTATCTTGTAGGCGTTGAAATTATTTACGTGGTTCGATCGGGTAAGGAAATTATTTAACTGCGGGGGTTTGCGGTGCAAACCCGTCTACTACCATTTTCTATTTGGCGTTGCCAACTCGAACCGCCCTAAAGGGCGGGGGAGAGACCCCACTGCGAATAAATACTTGTTTTTGGAGGCGATTATGGTGGCAAATATAGTTTTTACCGACCGCGCTGAATGTCAGTATTGTTACAAATGTATCAGTAAGTGTCCCGTGAAGGCTATTCGCGTCAGAAATAATCATGCGGATATTATACAAAAATTATGCATACTTTGCGGAAATTGCATAAAAGTTTGTCCCAAAAAAGCGCGGCACATAAGAAATGATATAGAAAATGTAAAAGATTTGATAAAAAAAGGCGAAAAAGTAATAGTTTCGCTAGCGCCGTCTTTTGTTTCCGAATTTTATAATGTAACGGCGGGCCAGTTGATAGCCGCGTTAAAAAAATTAGGTGTTTACGCCGTTTCTGAAACGGCTATAGGCGCGGATTTAGTTTCGCGTGATATTGCGGAAGATATAAAAAAAGCGCGGAGTAAAAGCAACGGGCAAAAACTTTTTTTATCTTCCGCCTGTTCCGCCGTTGTCCTGTATATAAAACGTTACGCGCCGGATTTTGTTCCGTACCTTAACGACAGAGCATCCCCGCTGGTTGCCCATTCCTTACTGCTTAGAAAATTATACGGTAAAAATATTTCCATAGTTTTTATAGGGCCCTGCGCCGCAAAAAAACGGGAGGCCGACCAAATGAAAGAGATAAGCACGGCGCTTACATTTGAGGAGCTTCACCAATGGTTTGACGAAGAAAACATCATTCCTGAAGAAATAAAAGACGCGGAAAATGAGGATTTTATTCCGTTCCGCGCCGCGAAAGGCGCTTTATACCCTGTGGATGGCGGAATGTTTACGAGTATCAATAATTATATGCGAAAGAAAGGGGATAAAAATTTTTTGTTTTTAAATTTTTCCGGTATTAACAATGTGGCCGGATTGCTAAAAAGAAAAATAGACCCGGCGGATTTTCACGCTCCGCTGTTTATTCAACTGCTTGCCTGTCAAGGCGGGTGCATAAACGGCGCTTGTACAACGCACTTACACAGCGCGATTGCGATGAATGAAAGACTTTTATCTTATGCGGACGGTCCGAAGGAATATTTGACTGATGATGAAATACCTGAAAAAATAAAGCTGGCCGGAACGATTACCGCTAAAGAAGTTCCACCGGCTCATTATTCAGGCGCGGAAATACGAAGCGCCCTTGCCACGATTGAAAAATCAAGCGATAACGATCATATAAACTGTTCAATGTGCGGATATGACAGTTGCGTATCTTTTGCGAAAGCTTTAATTGATAAACGAGCCGAAAAAACAATGTGTTCCACATATCTTAGAAATATGGCGCGGCGTAAAGCCAACGCCCTTATAAACAGTACGCCGAGCGGAGTTGTCATTGTTGATAAAGATTTAACTATTATTGAATGTAATAGAAATTTCGCACGGCTTTTGGGTAAAGAGGAAGAAGAGCTATACGATTTGGCGGATCAGTTCAAAGGGCTTAAACTTAACAAATTTGTTGATTTTACAGATTATTTTGAGGAAGCTCTTGAGGGCAATACGTCTGACAATTTTAGCTATGATATACACCTTAATAAAAAAATCCTGCATCTTACAACTTACGTTATAGAAAAAGGCGAGGTTGTAGCCGGTACTCTGGATGATATTACGCGGCCTACGAGCCTTAGGAGCAATACGGTTCAACGCGCGCGTAAAATTATTGAAAAAAATGTGGTGGCGGTTCAAAAAATCGCCTTCTTACTGGGCGAGAACGCCGCGGAGACTGAAGCTGTTTTGAATTCTATTATTGAATCATATTCTGTAAAAGAAGTAAACAAATGAATAATTTTTTTCCGAACAGCGGCGTATTTGTCGAAATAGATTCGTTCAATATACCCAAAGAAGGGCAGGCGGCGGCTGGCGACGTATTTCTTTCCGAGACGAATATTAAAGGAAGGCGGATAATCGCCGCGCTGTCGGACGGTCTTGGCAGCGGGATTAAGGCAAATGTTCTGGCTTCTTTAACCGCGAAGATGATAATTAAATTTGTTTTGTTTGATATGCCGCCGCGCCGCGCCGCCGAACTGATTGTAAATTCGCTGCCTGTTTGCAGTGAACGCTCGCTTAGTTACGCGGCGTTTACGCTGATAGATATAGATAAGGATTTATCCGTAAAAATAATTGAATACGACAATCCGCCGGTTATTATAGCGCGGGACGGGAATATCCTAAACATAAAAAAAGAAAAAATCCCGATAGAGCGTAAAAATAAAAAAACAGGGCCTCAAAATGAAACCGTGTGTATTTCAAAATTCTCAGCACGTTTTGGTGATAGGATAGTATTTTTTTCTGACGGCGTTACGCAGGCCGGTATAGGCATTGACGGGAAATACAAGGGCGGTTTTGGAATTGCTAATGTAAGAGATTTTATAAAAAAAGCAATAGCCGGACAAACGGATATAAGCGCCCGCAGTCTTTCTCAAAATCTTGTAGAAAGGGTTTATATTTGCGACGGAGGTCATGCGCACGATGATATAACGTGCGCCGTAGCTTATTTTAGGCATCCGCGCGATTTACTTATAGTGAGCGGGCCGCCTTACAACCCTGAAAAAGATCTTGAGATGGTGGAAATATTTGCTAATTTTCCGGGTAAAAAAATAATTTCCGGCGGTACAACGGCGCAGATTATAGCGCGCATTCTAAACAAAACTATAAGCGTGGTTCACAGTTTGCATCGCTATTCAAAGGATGATGATGATAAACCGTTGATTCCGCCTGAATCGCTTATGGACGGAGCGGATTTAGTTTGTGAAGGGATTATTACGCTGGGCGCGGTATCGGAAATGTTGTCGCGCACAAATATAGACTTTAGTGATCAATCCGCCGCGTCAAAAATGTTAGAGCTTTTAATAAACAGCGACAGGATTTTATTTCTTGTTGGTACGCGCATAAATGAATTTCACCAGGATCCTACGATGCCGGTTGAACTTGAAATAAGACGAAACGTTATAAAAAAAATAGCCTCCAACCTTGAGACCTGTTATTCTAAAGCGGTTAATATAAAATATATTTAGAATATGTACATAATTCAGGCGCATTAGCGTATATTAGGATTATTTGTAAACTGAAGTTTCCAAATAATCCTGTTTAGAAAAACCTTACCGGAAGAACATATGACTTGTTCAATAACCCGGTTGGTTATCGAACAAGTTTTTAGCGCTTGTTGGCCAAGCCATGCCGGGCTTGCAAAAACTGAAGTTTTTGAACAAATCTATTAATGAACCTCCTCGCCCTAAAGGGCGAGGTATCTCGTAAGCGTTGCCTGTTTTGACGAGGTTCGTTCTGTAAGGAAATTATTTAACTGTGGGGTCTACTACCATTTTTTATTTGGCGTTGCCAACTCGAGCCGCCCTAAAGGGCGGGGTATTAGACCCCACTGCGAATAAAAAGCATTGAAAAGCTTAGTTGAAAGCAAGTCGAGGCAGCCACTGGTAGCCGGCTGGCC
>JAITDS010000087.1 GCA_031282435.1 Spirochaetaceae bacterium | reverse complement strand
CAACGCCAAATAAAAAATGGTATTAGACGGGTTTGCGCCGCAAACCTCCACAGTTAAATAATTTCCTTACCCGATCGAACCACGTAAATAATGTCAACGCCTACAAGATACCTCGCCGCAAACGCCGGTCTTCGACCTTAGGCGCGCTTGCCGCGAGGCGGTTCATTTAACAAGCGATAAGTTCACACTTTATAGTAACGAGATAATAGTCGTTCCGGCTATTTGCGCGGCCGCGCCTTCCGGCTGCCGTCGGCGCTTGATTTATGTATGCTAAATAAAGCGCGTAACAGGTCTGTCGTCTTGAAAACCGCTCAAATGCGCTATAGCGAAACTTCCAAGTGCCGTTACTATAACGTCTATAAAAGTACCGGCAGAAATCAAATAAAACGCTATAGGTTTTAATATAAGATAGCCTGTTTCAAAACCATGCCCGTAGTGCGTACAAAGTAACGCAAGCGCGGTAAAAGCGGCATCTGCCGAGTTACGTGCAAGCAAAAATGATAAAATAAAAGCGGTTAAACCTATGGAGATTAGACCTTCACCCGGAATTCCCAAGCTCGAATATGATTTAATTATCACGATAAAAGCCGTACAGGCAACCATCGCGCTTCCGGATCTGCCGAATGTTGAAAAAAGCGTTATTGTAATGTAGTTTGACCTTCTGCGGATGCCTAAATTTTCTTTTAGATGCATTGCCAGAACAGGAATACTGAAATTATAATCACCCGAAAAAAAAGCGGCTATAGCGGGTCCTAAACATCCGTAAAGAGCTTTCCATGGATTTTTTACGCCTTTTATAAAGAAAAGAAGCGCCGGAAAAAGAACGAGCGTCAAAACTAAAACGTAAATCAGCAGCATTCGCATGATTGAAGCAAATACATTCAATTCAAGCGCGTCTTTATACTGCACCGCCCAAAAAGCCGCAAGAGCTATTATCAACAAGCCTAGTAATTCAGAGAAAAACGTTGCTATATGATAAAATATCCTTGACAACGAATCTATGAGGGCTATTACCGGTTTTGTATAATTTTTGTCGTAACACAAGCCCATTGCTATAAAAAACGCGAACACGCACAATGGGAAAATATAAACACTATCATTAAAAAAAATATAAAACATATTCGACGGGAATATATCCAGTAAATTCTGTCCGGGCGAAAAAAGTATTTCTTCAGATTGATGTTCAATCAGCACCGGAATTCTTCCGGGCGGGAAAAGCAGGGTTATTCCAATTCCTAAAGCTATTAAAAAAATCGATATTCCCGTTATTGTAAGGAATGTCCGCAGTATGAACGGCCAGAATTTACCGTCTTGCCGCATTTCATAGATGCCGATTGTCAAGGAAAATACAATCATTGGAAAAACAACGTAGCGTCCCGCGCCTATCGCTAAATTTTTTAAAAAAGTTAAAACATTTAATATGGCAGGATGGCCTTCAGGAAAAAGAAAACCAAGCGTTAGTCCAAATGCCGCGCCTATTATCAGCTTGACCCAAACCTTCATTCCGATATGATATAAGAGATACTTGGAAAATTCAAGTTTCCGCAAGCCATGCGGTAATTTAACATTTGACTTGTTCGCCAACCCGGTTGGTTGTCGTCCAAGTCCTTGCAAAATGCGCGGCATTTTGCGTTTTCAAGCGAAAGTTGGCCAAGCAATGCTTGGCTTGCGGAAACTTCAGTTTCCGAACAACTCTATTATAGACGCATGGTAAGAGCAGACAAGGAGAGCGGTGCCGCTGTGAGCGTGAGCTACAACATATGCGCAAGCGATTGAAGCGGAATTAAACATGACGGCGCAAAGCGCCGTCATGTTTAATTGTAGCGGAAAGCGCGGTTTTTGCGCCGCTTTAGCGGCGTGAAAATGCGCCCAAAACACCCTCTTATATGGCCAAATCAAGGGCGCTTAGTATCTTTTTTTTGAAGACGGCATATTCCGGCGATGCGGGAAAGTCCGGTACAGCCTGCCGTGTGGAGGCGATATCAAAACGGAGCGTTATTTCACCCGGCCTGCCGTTCATTATCAGGATACGGTCTGAAAGCAGCAGAGCTTCGTCAACATCGTGAGTGATGAACAGCGTGGACAAACCCATTTCCGCCTGAATTTCTTTGTACCAGCGCTGCATACGGAAGCGCGTGATGGCATCCAGCGCGGAAAACGGCTCGTCCAGCAGAATTACCGGGTTGTTCATCATGCAGGTTCGCAGAAGGGCTGCCCGCTGGCGCATACCGCCGGAAAGCTGGCGCGGGTACTTGTTCTCGAAACCGGAAAGACCAAAACGGGGAAAGAAAGAGGCGGCGTACTGTCTGGATTCCTCCGGCCGTTTGCGGCGGATTAGCAGCGGCAGTATAACGTTGTCCAGCGTTGTGCGATAGTCAAGCAGTAAATCTTTTTGCGGCATATACGAAACTCTGCCGGAAACACCGGTAATATCCTCGCCCGAAAGCAAAACCCGCCCCGAATCCGGCTTGTCAAGACCGGCAAGCGCGTTAAAAAGCGTTGTTTTCCCGACGCCGGAAGGCCCCAGCAGTGATACAAAGCCGCCGGAATCAAGGTCAAGGCTTACGCCTCGTACTACGGGAGCGCCTTCGTAGTATTTGCTTATGCCGCGGCACGAAAAAATAGCACCCACGCGGCGGCTCTAGGGTAAAAACTTGTTGGTAAAACCCTTGCCCCTTATATCCTGTTCCAGAACGCCGTGTTCAAACATCCAGCCGTAGAATCTATCCCAACGTTCACTGTCTATCTCACCCCAGCGCGAAGAATCGGCCTTGTAGCGCGAAGCCAAGTAATTTTGACTGAGTATCACAAGTTCCCTGTCCAGTTCCGGCGCGTATTTTAACAGAATTTCCGCCGCTTTATCCGGATTCTCGATGGCAAATAGGTATCCGCGGCTTACGGCGGCAAGAAATTTGGCGGCTTCATCAGGTTTTGAGGAGGCGTATTCGTTACTTATAACTAAAACAGGCGTATAAAAGTCAAAAACCGGATTTATAGAGGCAAAGTCCATATAATTTACCGGTATATTTCGTGTTTCCGCCGCTATTCCGTCCCATGCGTAGTATATCCATATCGCGTCAATATCTGTTTCCAGCGCGGAAAAAGCGTCCGCGGCGGAATTCGGTACCATTTTAACAAGCGAAAAATCGCCGCCGTCATCCTCGACTATATCTTTAATAAGCGCTGTTACAAGCGGTGTCTCCCACGAGGCAAAACGCTTGCCTTCAAGGTCGCGCGGGCGGACTATACCTGTTTTTTTAAGCGACATTATGCCGCTTGTATTGTGGCAAATGATGGCCGCTACCGCGCATACCGGCAAAGGGTCGGAACGCGCGAGGGCCGGGGCAAGCGACTCCTGAAAATCAACCGCAAATTCCGCCCCGCCGGAAGCCAGCAACAGCAGAGCGCCGTCTTCGGGCGGTTGCTGTATATCGACAGTCAGACCCGCCTCGTCAAAATAACCATTTTCAAGCGCGGCGTACAAACCGGTATGATTGGTGTTCGGTGTCCAGTCCAGCACTACGCGGATTTTTCCCGCCTCGCGTTTTGGTTCGCAGGCCGCAAAACATAACGCTAGGCAAAAGACCGTCAACGAAAAAAGCAATTTTCCCCGTAGTTTTTTTGTTCCAGTTTTTTTATCCATTTTATCCTCTTTTATCATAATTTGTCCTCCAATTTTTCATCTTTTTCATCTAAAATCAATTTTCCCGCCCTAAAGGGCAAGATATTAAACTTCGTTGCGAATGAGCCTCCTCGTTGCCCCCTCCCCCGCGAGCGCGCGCTCTGTGCGGCAGGGTATTAAACCCCGTTGCGAATAAAATTCCATGGCGTAACGCGCCGTTCGACACATTCCAGCAGTTTCATCAGCGCTATACTCAATACCGCCGTAATGATGATGACGGCAAACATTTTGTCAAACGAATACGATTTACGCACCCGCGTCATATAAACGCCCAATCCCGAATCCCCGCCGAGCCATTCCGCAATCACCGCCGCGGCTATCGCGTAAGCGCCCGAAATCTTGATTCCGGCAAAGAACGCGCCAAGCGAGCCGGGAATTTTTATGTAGCGGTAGATTTGCGGTTTTGAAGCGCCCATAGACCTCAGCAGACGTATCGCGTCAGGATCGGCATCTTCAAAGCCGTTCAACAAGGCTATCGCCGCCGGAAAAAAACAAGTAAGAAAAACCAGCGCTATTTTTGGCGCGGGGCCGAAACCCATCCACAGCACAAGCAGCGGGGCAAGCGCTACCGTAGGGATGGTTTGTGTTAAAAGTAACAACGGCGAGACCATGCTTTTTAAGCGGCGGCTTGCGTCCATGCTGAGCGCAAGAACGAAAGCCGCCGCAATCCCCAGCGCGAGTCCGGTAAGCGCCTCAAACAGCGTGCGGCATGAGTGGCGGACAAGCAGCGGAAAATCATGCAGTAAAGCGAGACCTACTTCGAGCGGGCCGGGCAGCATATACGGCGGAACGAGCCGAGCCGCGCTTACCCCCTGCCAGAACACGACAAGCGCCAAAAAAACCAGCCACGAGCCTGTTTTTTTAGAATGTGCCGCTGTAACAGCGGGTTTAACCGCCTGCTTTTCAGAACGGCGGGCATCATCCACGACATTACGCATGATACTTTGAAACCTTCATGTCTATAGGCCATACCCCGTCATGCGGGTTGTACACGAATTTTATATAGCTTGAAACACTTTCAGCGCCTTCGCGTATGCAGATTTTCTGACATTCCGCCGCGATTTGGCAAAGACGGTCAAAATCACCTTCAACCGTTGTCTCGAAAGGCCCGACAAAATAGTTTAGCCCGGTACTTTTGATGTAGCCTATCACCGCGTCAACTATGCGCAGCAACTCTTCGCCGCTTGTAAACTTGCCGGCGGGCGTTTTTGCCGTTTTAGGCAGAACCTGAATCGCCATACTTGCTTCTGGTTGTTTACTGTTTGCCATTTCTCCCCCTACTGAGACTTTTTAGAAGTCTGATAAAATTTTTAGAGGCGGGGGTAAACGGGAAACGGCGCGGCATTGAGAAAAAATCCGCAGGTGGATTGTCGCGGATTTTGGCGGAATTTTTCCGCATAGTTCCCTCCGCCGGTATTATCCGGATCAGGTTAAAGGGTCCGGCGCTTCGATTAGCGCCATCTCAGCCGGAAACATCCAGCACCCCGCATCTAATATATGTTTATTATACCTAAACGTTTTTGTCAAGGCCGCGCTTATAAAGTGTCAAGCCGCAATAGAAATGACCCCTATTTTAACGCAATAGAAATGTCCTCTTCCCCCGTTTTTTAAGCGGCATGAGAATCTGAAAGGCCCTTTTTTGGTAGTGGTAACTCCTCAACG
>JAITDS010000012.1 GCA_031282435.1 Spirochaetaceae bacterium | reverse complement strand
TTATTTGGCGTTGCCAACTCGAACCGCCCTAAAGGGCGGGGTATTAGACCCCACTGCGAATAAAAATAAAATGTTTAACATTTTATTTTAGCGCGGTTCCTAAGGAACTTTCTGAAGTCGTTGACGAACGGCTGTATAAATACCGTTTCTACAGACCTCACGCCGCTCTCGGTTTCTTGACTCCCGCCGAATTTTCCTCTACTCCGGGCTTACACATTCACATCCCGTAACTGTCCTATTTGTTATGAGAACGGACATGGACTTGACAAAAATGATGACTTTAAGTATCATAAGAGTATGTATGATTACTTGAAGGCAAATGATATTTATTTAGGGCGTTCCGAAGAACTGATGAAATGGATAGCCCCTGATTCTGTCGCGCTCTCTTTTTGGTCGCCTCCTTACTTTGTGGGTAAAGACTATGAACAAAATGAGACCTACGACTCCTGGCAGGAAATGTTAAAAACAGTTGTTCAGTTACACGCTCAAGTTTTAAAACCGGGCGGCTTTATGGTGATTAACATTGCCGATATTCTGGCGTTCAAAGATGAGAATATGCCGAGAATTCAAGGCATGAACATTTCAAATCATAAATCCCCGGTTACAAAGGATATGGTCTTACAAGCCAAAAAAAAATATCCTCACTATAATAGAGACCAATTAGCGTCATACCTTGGCTGTAGTGAACAAACGATTGACCGCAGACTAAACGGTAATAATATTCGCGGGGGAAAACATCAAATACAAACAAGGGTCAAACTAGTAGGCGCTTCTCTTGAATCATTTGCGTATGAATGTGGTTTGTATCTTTATGACAAAAGGATATGGAAAAAAGACCCGGCGTGGGCTAATTCTCGTTTGACAACCAATACATTAAAAGCCGTCAGTGAAACAGAAGACCTGTATTTTTTCTGGAAAGCGGGCGAGTATGTTATTAATCGTTCCCGCCTTTCAGAAATTGAATGGAAAGAATGGGAGTATCGTCAAGTATGGGAAATACAGTCCGTGCGTAAGAACGATGACCATGAAGCAAAATTTCCCGAAGAACTGGCGCGACGTGTTATAAAATTATTGAGCGACCCTGATGATATTGTATTAGACCCCTTTATGGGAAGCGGTACTACGGCTGTTGCCGCATCGAAAGAAGGAAGACAATATATAGGCATAGAAAAAGAAAAAAAATATGTTTTACTCGCCAGGGAAAATATAAAACATTCCCAAATTCAAGCGTCCCTTTTTGACACCGTTAAAATTGAAAATCCGCATACCGCCACGCCGCTATCTGCCGCAGTATTTCAAAACTAACGCGGGCGCGAACTTTACGCGGGTCTTTTTCTTTATCGTCTTTTCCCGGAAATAATAGGCCGGGGTATGTTTGTAAATAATGAGGATTTTCAGTAAGCAGTATGCCGTTGGGAATAGAAACCAATGATACTCTTCCTAAGGGTTGTCCTTTTTCTTCTCCCTCAAGTCTCAACATTTTATAAACAGGTTTTAATACAATATGAATAACCGGGACAACTGTTCCATCACTCAACACAAACAAAGGCGGTATAGCGCAATGGAAAGGATGAGATACCCGCTGTCCTTTGGCAACCATCGTATCGTTGATAACTCCAAAGTCTTTTTCAGTCCATTTGCCATTGCCGGATTTATGGGACATAACTGCATGATCCTGATCGTCTCGCGGGCCGACTGATTTAATATCTATGAACAACCAAAGCGAATCAGTAATTTTCAAAACAGATCGAATTTTTTCATCAGAAATAATATATCGATCATCAGGACCAGTCGGTATGCCTGTGTCTCTAACCCTGAAAGATGCGGATAGGAAACGAGAGAGTTTTGGACAAAATATATGCTCTCCTACTTCTATCCACGGGAATTGGTCTCCTTTGGGTTGTCTTCCGCGATCTTCCGGCGGATAATTTTGCCAAAACGGGTATAAAAAAGATGCTTCATTATAGCATCTATTCTTCCCTGTATTGATTAAACATTATTTTCCCCCACAATTAACTCAACCGGAGCAACATTTAATGCGGTTGCGATTACCTGTAGGGAATTGAGTGTAATATTACGTTCCCCGCGCTCAATACCGCCAATATAAGTTCTATGCAGACCTGCTTTCTCCGCCAATTCCTCTTGGGAAATATTGAGGTTTTTCCGGTATTTCTTAATATTATTCCCAACAATGGCGCTCAATTTATCGCTCATAGCCTTATTTTCGACAGTAGATGACTATAAGTATACAGACTATAAGTGGCGTTTTTGATTTCTAATTACGGCACGGCGGTACGGATGCCGCCGTGCCGAACCCGTTCAGTTTTCTTTATCGCGGGCTTTCTACTCTGATTGCGATTTCAAGGTTGTGCGGGCGGCGCAAGAAATGTCGTATAATTCTTATGTAAACGATATTGCCCCCCCCCCCCCCGCTGAATATTTACAACAAGTTTAGCGCATTACCGGGCTTTTGGAGTTTGGCCGGGCGCAAACTCCGCTTGACAAGCGCGTTATTCCGTATTTTTGCAGAGCAATACCGCTATGGGAATAAGCAGCGCCAGCCACACAAGCAGAATAAGCGGCGGAATAAAACTAAAGGCGGCGTCCGGACCTGAACGCATACCTTTTACGGCCTGACTAAGCGGCAGGAATTCGATGATTTTTCTTGGAAGCATTGGAAAACGCTCCAGCGGAAAGAACGTGCCGCAAAAAAACGACATCGGAGTTATAATAAAATTTGATGTTTTTGCCATATCCGCGTGGGAATTGACGCAAAGACCCGCTATAAAACCCAGAGAAGAAAACACGGCGCAATTCAGCGTAAGTAGCGTAAAAAAATACCAGTTCAAACGCAGTTCCGCATGGAACAGCATGGCCGCGGCTATAATCAACGCCGCGCCGTAAAGACAGCGAAGCACATTTGCGGTAATTCGGGCAAGCGTAAACACCGGCATACTCACCGGACTTATCATAACCGTTTCAAACGTTTTTTGATAAATACGCGCCATGTTAATATCGTTGGCAATCACGCTAAAACCCTGCGTCATGCCGTTCATCGCTATAATGCCGGGGGCTATAAAAGCTATGTACGAAAAACTGTCCACGGAAAACGCGCCGCCCAGCCCCCAGCCAAACGCTGTAAGATAGAGCGCCGGACCAATCAACGCGCTTAAACTTATGTCAACAATTTTGTTTTTAAACAAAATCCATTCTTTCCAAAGAATGGAAACAAACTGCGGCATATTAATCGACCGGCCTTTTTTTTGTCAGTTGTATAAAAGCGTCTTCAAGATTGACTTCCCTAACCTTGAATTCGCCGTCTAGTATAGTCAAACGCGCCGCTTCCGCAAACGCTTCGGCTTGATTTTCAAAAAAATACTGCGCCGTTTTACCATCCTTAAAGTATTCAAGAACAAAATTCCCCGCCGCGCTGATAATTTCGGAAGGCGTTCCGGTACGCTTCAAAACACCGTGTTCTATCATGCCAAGCCGTGAACAAAGCGTCTCGGCCTCTTCAAGATAGTGCGTTGTAAGAAGTATAGTCAAACCCTGTTTTCGCAGTTCCCGCAAAAAGTCCCATATCCGCCTGCGCCACGCCGCATCGAGTCCGGCGGTTGTTTCGTCAAGCAAAAGGATTTCAGGCTCATGCATCAGCGCCTTTACAATCATAAGTTTCCTCTGCATACCCCCCGAAAAATACTTCGCTTTATCGTTTTTTCGCTCTGTAAGAGCGGCAAATTCAAGCAGTTCGCCGGAACGCCGCTTTATTTGCCGAGGGGAAAGACCGTAAAGCCGCCCGTGGTATTCAAGATTTTGCGCCGCCGTAAGCTCGCCTTCAAGATTTGAATACTGGGGAACAACACCCAAACGCCGCTTTGCCCCCGTCAAATTCCTGTCAACGTTTATCCCGTCTATGCTGATAAAACCGGAACTCGGCGAAGTAATAGTTGTAGCCATCCGTAAAAGCGTAGTTTTACCGGCGCCGTTAGGCCCCAAAAGCCCAAAAAACTCACCCCGTTCTACCGCAAGCGAAAAATCCGACACCGCGGTAACAGCGCCGTAGTTTTTGGTAACATTTTTGAATACGATTACTGGTTCCAATTTAAACTCGCGCTATGCCCCCCCCCCCCCACCCCATGCGTCATAAAAAAAGCGGACTTGTTCAATAACTCGCCAACCCGCTTGACTGCCGGCTAACTTTAGTTTGCAAGTAGTTTCGAGCGGAAGCCGGAAACTTGAGGTTTTCCGTACAATCCTATTTTACAACCCTATTTTAGAAACCTATTTTAGAAACCTATTTTAGAAATTCCCGGCAGGCCGCTTTGAAAGCGTCTTGCGAGCGGCTTATCACTCCTTCGTTTACACAGTAAGCAAAACGCGCCCAACCCGGAGCGCCAAAGCCGCTGCCCGGAACTCCCAGTATAAGGTGTTTTTTTAGAGTTTCCACAAAAGCAATATCATCCCCGATGCCGGACCCGGACGCTGCGGAAGACACTTTGCAAAAAATATAAAAAGCGCCCTCAGGATTTATATATGTCAATCCGGCATTGTCCAAAACCCGCTTAAACGCCGCCCGCCGCGCGGCGTAAACTTCCACAGCGGCCTTTAACTCCGTCAATTCGGCCACGCAACGCTGCATCAACGCGGGCGCGTTTACATAACCCAAAATCCGCGTGGTGTAAACAAGAGCGTTTATTAAATCCTCTTTGTCGCCGTTTTGCGGCCCTACCGCGACATAACCTATACGCTCACCCGGCAACGACAAATTTTTTGAGTAAGAAGTAGCCACGATAGAATGCGGGTACGCGCAAAGCAGAGGAGGCGTAAGAACACCGTCGTACGTCAATTCACGGTAAGGCTCATCGGCAATAAGATACGGATAACGGCCCGTATTTTCCCCGTGCCGTAGCAGAAGCCCCGCTAATTCGGCAATCGTTTTTTCAGGATAAACACGGCCGGTCGGATTATGCGGCGAATTGATAAGAACCGCCGCCGTTTTTTCGTTGAGTGCCTGACGTATCGCGTCAAGATTCAAATTAAAATCAGCTTCCGCCTCCACTTCGACAAGCCTTCCCCCATGATTTGCGATATACGAGCGGTACTCCATAAAGTAAGGCCGGCTTACAATTACCTCGTCTTCCGGATTCAAGACGGCTTTTAGGATAACATTCAAAGCCCCCGCCGCTCCAACCGACATAATAATATGCTGTCCGTCAATCGCGACCCCGTGTTCACGGGACACTTTGCGGGCGATTGCCTCCCTTACACCGGGGTATCCGGCGTTTGGCATATATCCGTGAGAACCGGCGGCATCCTCCGTTACAAGCCGCAACAACGTTTTATGAAAAATCTCAGGCGGGTCTAAATCAGGGTTACCGATAGAAAAATCAAATACATTATCGTCCCCGTACTTCTCTTTTAATATACGGCCTTCCTCGAACATCTTCCGTATCATAGAGGAAGACCCCAATGCCTCTTTAACACTCCGCGCTACCGGCATAACAATTCCCCCGCCAACAGTCTACATCACACCCTCCCCCCTGTTAAGTCCCGTCCGTCCGCCAGCGGCTTTCCTGCCCCGCTTTTTACAAGAACAGGAAACTTAACTCACGAGAAAGACGCTTAAATTTGATAGTCAAAATTCGGGCGCATTTCCAGCGCGAAAGCGCTGGAAACCGGGCTATCCGCTATAATTAAACTTGACGGCGCAAAGCGCCGTCAAGTTTAATTCCGCTTCTATCCCTTGCGCAGTCCAACGCTTCCAGCCGTCCGTTAAACGTGGACGCTTGACAAACCGCGACAATTAAGGCCAAGCTGTTAACATTATAATGAAACAGTCAAAAAAAGCAAACTGCTTATGGGCATACTTATACCCGCAGACAGCGGAAACCCCGCTGTTTACGCCGGTCTTTAACCCGCCGGCTTTGCGGCCTAAAGCTTTGTTTACACCGTTTTTATCCCCCCCCCCCCCCGACGAACTTTAAGTGTTTCTAATACACGTTTAACTGATAATTCCTTATATTTTCCGGTAACGGAGGCCGCATGAATGGCAAAATTCCTGTTGCCGCCGCTCTTACTCTTACTGCCTTTATCGTTGGCTTACTCGCAGGATATTTTTGGGGAAGTCGAATCAATCGTATCCGGCATGGAGCGGAACTTGAATCTGTTAGAGCTGAACAACAGCGAACTAATGACGAATATATCAAGCTTAGAGACAACTATACAAGAGAAAGAGAGCTTAATAACAGAATCCGAACAATTATTGCGGGCAGTACAGGACTCCTACAATCAAATGACAAATCAATATCTGGACTTAAAAGCCAGTTGTCTGAGCTTAGAGAAAAAATACAAGAACTTAAAACTTTGTTTGATAGTGTCGGTTCCGGCGGCTCTGCTGACGGGCGCGGCCCTAACATGGATGATAGCCAAATAGACGGCGGTCTATGAGGAATAAAGGAGGTGTATATGACGTGGCAATAATAGAGGGACAATAACAGTATGGGCATTGGGTTAGGCGGTTTGAAAAATCTAAAGTTTTCGGTAAGGCATAACCGCGCCGTCATGTTGTGGCAAAAAAATAAGTTTTGGAGGTATCAATGAACGGTTTTAGTTATGACGATTCCACAAAAACAATTAAGATTTGTAATGGTCCGGATATAGTTGTTTGGAAATTTGTTGAAAAGGAATTTGCTGAAAAAGCAGGAGAATTGTATAAGGAAGGGGCAAAAGAACTTGATAGTTTCTTGATCAAACACGGATGCCAACGATTTCGGGGAGGATGAGGGTAAATAGAGTTGCTCGGAAAACCTCAAGCTTCCGCTTGAAAATCTGGCCGTCAACCCGGCGGGTTGACGGCCAAGTCCAGCATAATTTTAAGGAGAACTAAAATGAAAAAACGTATAGCCGGATTACTGATTGTTATGACGATTGCCGCAAGCGGCGGGGTGTCTTGTAAGCGTTGTCTTATCGACAAGGCTCGTTCCGCAAGTAAATTATTTAACGCGGGGTTTGCTGCCATTTTATTATTAGTGTTGGCAAATCTAAGCGCCGCAAACGCGCGCTCGCGCAACAGGGTATTAAACCCCATTGCGAATAAAAAACTTTCCTGCTTATATCCGTTCAACGTATATGTTTTGTGGATCGCCTTAGATGTCTGTATACACCGCATTTCAATAGGGGTGGGGGGGGGGGGGGGCTTGCTATGACGTAACGGCGTAAATCAAAACATAGATTATATATGCGTAAAGACATCACAATGTACAAACGGGGTACGCGGAAAACGCTCAAAAAATAGGCGTTGCTTATTGAGCCGCCGCTGAAATAGACGGCAACACCGTTGCTTTTTATAGGGAGAATTATATGACAAAGAAAATTGCGAACAAGCTTTTAATTATAGCGGTTGTGGCGTGCGGCTTTTTGTTTGAAAGTTGCATGACAGTCTCGATGCCGGTACAAGAATACCAGTATCTGGCTACTGAACAAATTGTTGTCGGTTATAAAGATGAGATCATATATATACCGGGTACTAGTACTAGCGGTGGTATTGTGAGTTCTAGTACGGGCGAAACAATGGGGGCCAGCGAATCTACACCGGGCAAACGGATAATAAAACAAGTTCCTATATATGAAGACGTAGAAGTAACAAAAACCGGATACCGTATGATTAACGGAGAGCCTTTTACGCTAAAAGGCAGTAAGTTAAATTTGATGGGAACTATTGGTTATGTATGGATGTCTCCAATAATGCTTCCAATAGATATTGTTAGCGCGATATTGACTATGGGACAAAAGTTTGACGGAGAACTTAAAACGGAAGGTGTTGGAATTTCCGCAGTTGATTTATCAGGGAAAGCTACGGTAGGATTTCTTACTTATTTAGTGTTAAAAGGTAAAGAAAAAGAACTAAAAGCTAAAAATGCAGATGGGTAATAATAAAGCTTTTGAAAATTCTAGCTTTCGCTTGAAAACTTTGCCGTCAACCCGGCGGGTTGACGGCAAAGCCCAGCATAATTTTAAGGAGGCCTAAAATGAAAAAACGTATAACCGGATTACTAATTGTTATGACAATTGCCGCAAGTGCCTATTCTGGTGAATGGGATTATGTGCCTGATGTTGAGCTTAGGTATATGAATAATCTTAATGAAGAAGCCTTCCATGCAGTAGTACCAAACGTAATTGGAACTATTGGAATCAGTGATGGTACCGTTCGTCTTATATCAAAAATTCCAAAAGAAGTAAAACAAGCAATGCATAGAGGACTTAATAGTTATGATTTGGATATTGGTGATACTTTTATTTTTAGCTGTGGTTACAGTTGGACAACGCCTAAGGCCATTATCGTGATACTACGGATAACAAAAATAAATAAAGATGGTACTTACAGTTACGAGTTTTATGCAACTCAATTCCAATAACATTTAAATTTTGAATATGGTGATTTTGAACTATGGGAAAACTGCTACGTAACGTATTGGTAACAAAGTCATTATTAAATTTATTTCGGAGGTTTATATGAAAAACACAATAGTTTTAACGGCGATTCTCTTGCTTTTGGGAAATTATCTTTTTTCTCAGACGTGGACACAAGATGAAAATGGCTTTGATGTGACGTATAGAAAAATTACAAAGGAAGAATGGTATCGTATACTTAGACAAAAAGAAGCAGAATATAAATACGCTACGCTTGTATTTCAAGATGTATTAGAATATGATCGTGTGCAAACGTCTCCATTTTCTGGCTATTTTTATCTATTGGGGACTCTTGAACCAACAACAGAATCTGTAGAAATATTGATGTTTTCTTTGGGTATGAAAACGCGTTTAGAATGTGGTAATAAGAAAACAGGCATATTTGTAATATCATTTATTAATTCATCGTATATATATGGTTATAACATTGATATTTATCTTGTTGGCAGTAACACATACAACCGTCGATTCAATCAGTGTATAGAGTGGGTTAATGGGAAATAAATAATAGTATACATCCGGCGGCGCATAGCAGGGTCATAAATGCCCTGTATCTTCGCCCTAAATTGCCGGTAATAAAATAGACGGCGGTCTATAACGGATAAATATGTCATTTTTGAAATTATTTAATGGCATTTTGAAAATTAATGTATTGGCAACAAAACAATTATTAAGGAGAAATTATATGACTTTTTATGAAGCGAGAAGGGAAATTATCAAGTGCAGTGGAAAAGGGATTAGACGGCCTTGTTGGAAAGATAAAAGTTTAAGAATAACCGGGGACAAACAGTTTGCCGAGGCAAGAGCCGGTCATAAAGGCAGGGAGTTGGAAGAACGAACTGATTTGAAAAAAGTTACACGCCGTAAACAGGAAACCGTTTACGATGGTTCGGACTTGTTTTATCAAACCGATGTGACAGGTTATTCTGACGGTGATGCTTATAATGGAAAGTCCTTTAAATTAGGTTATAATGGAGAAGGGCTTCCTTATGGAAAAGAAGATTATCTGGCAAAAGACTGGGAATTTTATATGCCGGACAATTTGAAATAATAGAATTGTTCAAAAACTTCAGTTTCTGAACAACTCTATTGGATTTATACCGGTGTATTGACGCCCCCGTATATATCCATATATTAGTAAGAGGAGTTATGTAAAAATGACAAAGAAGTTGTTAAGCGCGGTAGCGCTGCTGTTTGCAGGCTTAAGTTTTGCGCCGGCTCAATCGCTGGACAGTTACAGCCACCTCTTGGGAAAATCCGTAGGAGATATTTTAAAAATCTATCCAAATCTTAAAATGTCTGAATGGCGGTCAGATGATCCTAGCGCGCAACATTATTATGAATTTAATCCGGATAAAGATCCTGAAGCCCACGACTACAAGAGTTTTGATTTTTACAACGGTAAATTGTACAGTGTTAGGATCAGTTATGATGTAAGCATAGACCATGATACAATTGTAAGCGATGTTGAAAAAATGTACGGCGAATTAAATAAAACAAAGTATTTTTGGCAGAGCGGTTTATATAGTTATTTCAAACGCATCAACGATCATTTAGCGGTTGATATATCTGCTCCGGGCGATATTAGCGAGGCAACGTGTGTAACATACTTGGAACTTGCCGTCGCCGCTAAAAGATTCCCGCTAAACGACTGGTATAAAGGCATAATAGAGCTAAGAGAAAGTCCCCCGCGAAGACCGCCGTCCCGGAGTTACTGAACAATTCTGTGATATATAAATATTATATATAATAGACTTGTTCGCCAACCCTGTTGGTTGTCGCCCAAGTCTTTGCAAAATGCGCGGCATTTTGCAGTTTTAAGCGGAAGTTGTTCGGAAACTTGAGGTTTCCGAACAACTCTAATAACAAATGCGCTTAATTATGGAGGAACAAAAATGAAAAAAGCAATGCATGCTTCAGTATTATTATTACTGATTGTAACAGCCGGACTTTCCGCAGGAGAGTTCGCCAGCGCCAACATAGAAATTAAAAACATCGGCCAACTAAGCGAGGACGATTTTATTGTTTCGTGTTCAAATTGGCAGGTTGTGTCTATGGCTCTCCTGCGTAAAGACGGGTTTACCGAAGTTAGCAGCGTTTACGTTTTATCTGACGAGGTAATACAAAAAGTAAAGGCGAAACTGGCCGGTTACACGCTCTCGGTTGGAGACGTGTGGGATGTCAGAATTAATAACAATAGAACAGGTTTGGAAATTTTCTTGCGCGTTGTCGATACGGAAAATATAGTATGGGACTTTTATGCGATTAGATTTAATTTTGCTTGACACATAAGGCCAACGCGCTTTTGCCGTCAGTTGGAGTTTGCGTTCCGCAAACTCCGGTTGTACAGGCCTGTTTATGTTTCGCCGCCGATAGGCGGATCGGGGTTACATTCCGCTAGGTGTCGGTTGCGTCTCCCGCGCTCCACTCCACCCGCATTTTGGCAGGGTTGCAAATCTACAGTTTGCTTATTCGCCCTGCCAAAACGTCATAAACAGCCGAAACGTTATGTGCCGTTTTCTCAAATTTTTACAAAAAGTACTTGTAAATATATGTTGTCTTATGGATAGAATGAACCACCTCGCGGCAAGCGCGCCTAAGGTCGAAGACCGGCGTTTGCGGCGAGGTATCTTTGTAGGCGTTGAAATTATTTACGTGGTTCGATCGGGCAAGGAAATTATTTAACTGTGAGGATTTGCGGCGCAAACCCGTCTACTACCATTTTTTATTGGCGTTGCCGGCTCGAACCGCCCTAAAGGGCGGAGGAGCAGACCCATATGCGAATAAACTAGAGGTGTTAAAACGGGTCAATTAATTGAAAGTGATAAATTAATTGTAGCAGTCATTCGTGATTTATCTACGGAAAAGACATTAAGAACCCGTGTTTAAAAACGTTTAAGTAACGTATGGAAACGCAAAATCATAAACATATTTTCCTAATGCTCTGTTTTAATTTCATAATTCTTATGATAACCTGCGATTCGCCCGACTAAAAGTCCGTTCAACTCCCCGGCGCAACGGAAGAACTTCAAACTCCGCTTTTATACGCTTTGTAATATCTACTCCAACTCCAAGCTGCTCTAAAGTCTCTTCTTCAAAGGATTTCCTATACCCCTCATCACCGCAAAACCTTTTAATGCTCATATATTTCGCGTATGCCTTCTTTGCCGGATTTATCCCTGATTTTGTGTCATGTATGTTCGCGGCATGAACTGAAACGGCAAGAAGATTGCCCGTTATGTCCGCTACTATATGCCGTTTACGTCCTTTGACTTTTTTTCCGCCGTCAAACCCCTCTCTTCACAAGCCAAAGTCGTCTTCACGCTTTGCGAATCTATAATTCCGTAAGTAGAAGAGGTTTTACGTCCGGCCCCCTCGCGAGTTTTTTTACCAAAACACCCGTCACTTTTTCCCGTTTGCCGGACTTTACGGCGCGGCGGTAGAACGGCCAAACCGTGTCATACGGGGGAAAATCCTTTGGAAGCAAACGCCGTTGGCAGCCGGTTTTAACCGGATATAGTACGGCGTTTGTCAAATCCCGTCCGGGATGTTTGACAAATGCCGCCACTTATTAGTTCTAAAAACAGGCTCTATCATTTCCCGTTGTTTATCCGTTAAGTCCGTGCTATATCCCGTAAACACGCCTCCTTTTTCTGTTATACGCCATATATTATTGAACACCGCTTCTAAATTACAAAGCTCAACGCGCTTTTACGCTATACAACTGGAGTTTGCACTCCGCAAACGGGTTTGCGAAACGCAAACCTCGTAAAATCAAAGCGCTGAAAGCGCTTTGATTCGCGCAACGGGATTGTAGGGGTGCGTAGCAGCCGCGCCTTCGGCGCGGCCATAGCCCCGAAAAGCCCGGTTTTTTGCGTTTTTCGTTTTAAAAACGAAAAACGCAAAAAATGCGCCCGAATTTTAATTATTATTACTATATGAATGACGGCTTTAGCGTACTTTATGTCCGCCTTTAGCCGTTTTTTTTCGAGTATCGCTAATCTGTAGGCATATAGGCGGAATCTGTTCCGCCCACGGCGTATTGACAAATAATTATATACCTAGTATTACTAAGAAAAGACTGGCGTAAGCCGGCGTAATTTCAAACAATGTGCGGCGCGATGAAGGCCTGATATGCCGTTCATTTTAAGGAGAGTTTTATGGCAAGAGTCGAAAAAATTACGGATTTGATTGGGAAAACCCCCATAGTCAAAATAAATAAGTTGAATGACGGCGGGGCAACGGTGTATGTAAAGCTGGAATATTTTAATCCGCTGCACAGTGTTAAGGACCGTATAGCGCTGGCAATGATAGAGGCCGCGGAAAAAGACGGGCGTATAACGAAAGACACCACCATAATTGAGCCTACCAGCGGCAACACGGGGATAGGGCTGGCGTTCATCGCCGCGGTTAAGGGGTATAAGTTGATACTGACCATGCCTGAAACTATGAGTATAGAGCGCCGTAAACTTTTGAAGGCGCTGGGCGCGCAGCTTGTGTTGACGGAGGGCGCTAAAGGCATGAAGGGCGCTATTGCTAAGGCTGAGGAACTGGCGGCCTCTACGCCTAATTCGTTTATTCCGCAACAGTTTGATAATCCCGCGAATCCGAAAATCCACGAAAAGACAACCGGCCCTGAGATTTGGGAAGATACGGAGGGCAAGGTTGACATACTGATAGGCGGGGTTGGCACAGGCGGCACTATCAGCGGCGCGGGCAAATTTTTAAAGTCCAAAAAGCCGTCTGTTCAGGTAATAGCCGTTGAACCCGCAAGCTCTCCGGTGCTGTCCGGCGGGTCTCCCGGCCCGCATAAGATTCAGGGGATTGGCGCGGGTTTTATTCCCAAGGTTTTTGATAAAGCTGTCGTTGATGAAATATACGAAACCGACGACACTAAGGCCGCTTACGCCGCCCGCCGAGCCGCGAAAGAGGAAGGGCTTTTCGTTGGCATCTCGTCCGGTTCCGCTCTGGAAGCCGCTCTTACAGTGGCAAAACGTCCGGAAAACAAGGGTAAGACCATAGTGGCGATACTTCCTGATACAGGCGAGCGTTACCTTTCAACATGGCTTTGGGATGACGCTTCTTAATTTGACGCTTCTTAAAAGGGGGCGGCGGTAACTCCGCTCCCCGGCATCCCCCCCCCCCCTCCCCTCCCCCCGTCTATTGTCAGGAGGCTCATTTGTGTGGGTGGGGGGGGGGGGGGGTCAATATGGCGGAAGAATTCACCGGTGTGGATTTTAACGAGGCAAGGCTGGAAAAGCGGTTTTTGCGGCGCAAACCCGTCTAATACCATTTTTTATTTGGCATTGCCAACTCGAACCGCCCTAACGGGCGGAGTATTAGACCACGTTGCGAATGAACCTCCTCGCCCTAAAGGGCGAGGTATCTCGTAAGCGTTGCCTGTTTTGACGAGGTTCGTTCTGTAAGGAAATTATTGAACTGTGGGGTCTAATACCACATTTTTGTTGGCGTTGCCAACTCGAACCGCCCTAAAGGGCGGGGTATTAGACCCCACTGCGAATAAAAAAGGGAGGAAGCTCTCGGCGACACTTGTGACGCAATCGCTCAATCATGTTCTTGACTCCGGCCGCAAGTTGCGCTCGTGGTATGTGCGGCTGTCGAGGTATGAAAGGGCCGGGCTTGTGCGAACCGGTTTAAGACGGCGTGTGTTTGAGGAAATTTTTCAGATGCTAAAGAAACAGGAATATCATTAAGGGAGGTAGGTCAAAAAACATGAGATAAAGACGGCCCGGTACCGGCGTTTTTTAGAAAAACAAAAGGGTCATGAAATATTGAAAAAAACTGCTTGACTTTTATCATAGACGCGCAAGGGATAGAAGCGGTATGAAAACGCTTGCGTTTTCATAAGAGCGGATAGCCCGACCCCGCGCTTGCGCGGGGATGCGCCCAA
>JAITDS010000034.1 GCA_031282435.1 Spirochaetaceae bacterium | reverse complement strand
CGTTGGCGCTGATGTCATCGCCAACCGACCCGTCCCCGCGGGTAAGCGCCCTAACAAGGAGGCCGTTCCTGTATTGAAGTTCAAGGCTCGCGCCGTCCAGTTTGTACTGCGCGATATATGACGGCAGATTGAGTTTTGCCGCCCATGCGCGGAATTCGGCGGGACTTGCCGCCTTTTCCTGACTTCCCATAGGGATAATATGTTTTTCTTTTGAAAAACCGTCCGCCCCGTCCGCGCCAATCCGCGTAATTACGTGGCTGCCGGGCGCAAGCCGTTTTAGTTCGTCCCAAAGCGCGTCAAATTCCGCGTCCGTTATTTCAGCCTCGCCGTTGTAGTAAGCGTCCTGATAAGCCGCTATGCGGTTTTCTAACTCGGTTTTCCTATCCATACTTCCTCCAAATAAAAACGCCTAAGTGCGGGTCAGAGGTTCAGGCTCATCCCCGCGCTTAGGCGCTCTTATTCCGGCAGCCTTCCTGAACTGCTACCGTGCTTGGTTTATATTATGAGTATATATCATAATATAAATTCTTGTCAATATTAAATCTGAAAAAATCTCATCTTTTTTGAGATTTTTCCGAAATTAAATATATGGACGCAAAACCCTCGAAAATTGAAGGTTATACCGCCTCCCATTTAGCGGAACTGACCGGGAAAACACGCCACGCAATTGAGCAATGGTTATCTAGCCACGATGTAAAACCGCTATCTGAAGCCCTTTACCCACCTGAAACCCTTGAAGCTATCAAGAGCGCCAAGCGGGGCAGACCGGCTAAGCCGCAACAGGCGGATTGAGAAGTCACTTTCATCTCGCATTTGCGATATATTATCAAGCATTTTTTTCATATTTGCGAGATTTTTTTTACTTTTTTTATCGAAAATAGAACATGGACGACAAAGGATCTGTTATAGTAAAGAGAATAAATGATGTCCTCAAAGACTTAAAAAAACAAAGAAAAGAGTTTTGTTTAGCGGTGGGGATAGCAAATAACACGTTGCGGACATGGGAAGTTAGAGATTCCGACCCTTCAGCAAAGGTTCTGCTCCGTATAGCGGATTATTTAGGGGTTTCTGTACGTTGGCTTTTGACCGGAAAAGATGAACGGTCTTTTTCCCGTGACGAGCGCAACCTACTGGCTAAGTATCAGTGTTTAACAGAAGAAAACCAGCGGGTTATTCATGCTGCTATGGACGCTATGTTGTCAGTACCGGACACGAGGTAAAACAAGGTCTAGTATGATAGCAGGTGAATCATCCGGGCGTGGTTTCAGACAGCGGTCATGTTTTTAATTGGTATAAAAAAGGGCAAGTCACTCACGTACATGAGTGGAAAAAATAAAAGGTGAATTTCGGAGGAAAAAATGACAAAAAAAATTGGTTTATGTCTGTTTATTACGGCGTTATTTTTAATTTCATGCGTAACAACAAAACAAGAAGACCCCGCATTCAAAGTAACTTACAAAAATTCATTATATTCTTATTCTAATCCGCTAACATTTGATAGCCACGAGTATTTAATGAAAAAAGAAGAAGCAAAAGCCGCAAGAGAAATGAGGGAGCCTGATTATAGTTTGATTCCGCAAGTTGGCTATATATTGTTCCGAACTGTTGGCTTAACCCTTGAATCTGCAAAAGCCTCAAATTGGTTATTTATAATTATTGATAATACAGGTAAAGAGGTTTATCGTTCGTTGGGGAAGTCTGACAGTACACCGAATTATAATGTAAGTCAATACGGCACAAGCTGGTACGATTATGAAGCTATAAGACTGGATGATACATCTATTGAATTTCCTTTGCAAGTTCATATAGTTGAGCCTTATTCTGATAGGGTTTACGATATTACGATTTCGAATAAACAACAGACAGAAGGGCAATAATAAAAGCAAGGGCGTATAATGTCATATAAAACGTTTTTTTGGATTGTCCTTTTTGCATTACAGACTTCAATAAGTTCGGTTTTTTGTGGGCCTTTTGGCCTTGATATGGGTATGTCTTTGAATCAAATAAAACAAAAAACAGAAAAGACCCCTGAATTGATTAAAGATGATATTTACAGAGTAGACCCACCTAATAAAAATAACTTGTTTGCATCATATTTAGTAAAGGTGGATACTAGGCATGGACTTTATTACATAAATGCCATAACCAGTGATATAAATACCACTGGTTATGGATTTGAGGTTAAAAATACTTTTGATAGCCTTGTTGCAAGCATTGAAAAATCCTATGGAAAATATAAAAAATATGATTTTTTACAGTCAAAAAGCATTTGGAATGAACCAAATGATTTTATGATGGGTTTAGTTAAAAATGAGAGACATTTAGCGGCTTTTTGGGAGCAAGAGGAAGGTTCGGCTCTTCCAAATAATATTTCATCCATAGCTGTCATTGCTCATGGTTTAAGTTCTTCAAAAGGGTATATTGTTTTGCAATATTCTTCACCTAATGAAGAAACAATAAACGCAGAAAAAAAGGCGAAACAAGATTCAGTGTTTTAGTTGTAATGATTTAAGATTAGACACGTAACCGGCAAAATATATTGCTCATCTATTTGTAGTTAAATCGTAATAAACGGTCTACAAATAATTTACAGAGCCTTAATAAAAAAGCCCCCAGACGCGGGGAGGATGTCCGCAGTCCGGGGGCCGTAAGAAAACGTGTTTAATTTACCTTGCGGTGATAAAAACAATGAGGCCGGCGATTAACGCGCCGGCTTCAATCAGCGAGGCAAGCCTCCAGTTCTTTAAGCTCCTCTCTGATGTATCTAACGAGGCCGACAGCCGCTTGAATTCCCGCTCCCGTACGCTCGACAGCCGCCTCAATTCCGCCGATAATTTCAAAAGCCGCCCGTTTGCGTCCAAGCTCTCCTTCA
>JAITDS010000059.1 GCA_031282435.1 Spirochaetaceae bacterium | reverse complement strand
AAATTTGTTTTTACAAAACCGCTTTCCCATGTATTAATGCTGATAAGCAATTTTCTGTCCCGGTTCGGAATATCGCGGGAAGACGCCGCTTTTCTTGACATCGCGGTAATTAAGGATATGTATTCATCACTTGATTATCGCGAGGTCGGGGCGATACTGCACGAAAACATTTTGTTTAACAAACGTCTGTACGAGCATACAAAAATAATAAGGCTTCCTTCTCTTATTCTGGATCCTGAAGATATTTACGGTTTTTATGTACAGGAAGAAGAGCCGAATTTTATTACTCTGGGCAACGTAAAAGCCGAAATTGCCCTTGAAAGCGGCATTGCCTCCGGCGCGCCTTTGCAGGGCAAAATAGTGTTTATAAAATCAGCCGATCCGGGATATGATTTTTTGTTTCCAAAAGATATAGGCGGCCTTGTTACGCAGTTTGGAGGCGCGAATTCACACATGGCAATAAGATGCGCGGAAATTGGCCTGCCGGCGGTTATCGGCGCGGGCGAAAAACTTTTTTCACAATGGTCAGAGGCAAATGTGCTGGAAATAAACTGCGCTAACAGGCAGATGAAAATAATATCATGAAAAAAATCGCGCTGACTCAAAGGCTTATAAAAAACGCTTCCTACTACGAGATACGGGAGGCACTTGACATAAACTGGGGCGCTATGATTCAGGCGGCGGGTCTTGAGCCGGTTGTTCTTCCGCTGAAATACGACTATAAAAAACTATGTTTTGACGGCTTAATTTTAACAGGCGGCAACGACTTAGCTTCTGTTTCGGGGGACGAAACAGACAAGCTGCGTGATGATTTTGAAAACGCCCTGCTGGATTTTTGCGTTTCAAAACAAATTCCGGTTTTTGGAGTATGCCGCGGTATGCAGCTTATCAACGCGCATTTCGGCGGCAGCGTAAAAAAGGTTGAGCGTCACGCGGGATGCGGCCACGTCTTGAGCAATGGCATTGAGGTAAACTCGTATCACGGCTTTGCGATAGATACCATGGGAGGAGGTTTTGAAATTATCGCAAAATCCGGCGATGGAATAATCGAAATTATGCGGCATAAAAAATACAGAATTTACGCGCAGATGTATCATCCTGAAAGGTATGACCCGTTTCGCCCGGACGATTTACAGTTTTTGCGGGAATATTTCAATGCTTCCTAAAATTATGGAAATAGCGAGAGCGGCGGGCGGGAAAATTCTTGAAATCTATGAAAAAGAAGATTTTGAAATAAGCGTAAAAGACGACACTTCCCCGGTAACAAAGGCGGATTTAGCGGCAAACGGAATAATAACACGCGCTCTGAAACAGGCGTCGTCAATTCCTGTCGTGTCCGAAGAGTCATTCGAATATTCAGATTTTGAATATGCTTCGCGGAAAAACTGGGGCAGGTTCTGGCTTGTTGATCCGCTTGACGGCACAAAAGATTTCATAGCGCGTAATGGTCAATTTACCGTCAATATTGCGCTGATTTACGGGGACGCGCCTGTACTTGGGGTGATTTACATTCCGGTTTCAGGCGATATGTACTGGGCGGAGCTTGGGAGCGGGGCGTATATGTACCGGGGGCGCGGCGCTGGAAATCCTCCACCTGTGGAAAATTATCAGCGAATTTATAATTCCTCCAAAAGAACGGGAACGGATTTGATAGCTTCCGACAGCGTGTTTCATTCCAGCAAAGAAACAAAAGACTTTCTTGAAAAAAACAACATAACGCGGATAAGGCGTTTTGGCTCATCACTGAAATACTGCCGTCTCGCCGAAGGTGAAATTGATATTTATCCACGTTTTAACGGATCAAAAGAATGGGATACCGCGGCCGGACAGATTATAATACACGAAGCCGGATGCAAAATCATCGATTTAAATACAAAACAAAATTTAAATTACAACAAACCGGATATCCGGAATAATTTTTTTATCGCTATGCGCGGTGATTTGGAGTTGGATTATGAAAGTTATCATATTAGCGGCGGGACAGGGAACGCGCCTGCGCCCTTTAACTGACGAGCAGCCTAAATGCATGGTTAAATTCCGAGGAAAACCAATTATCGATTATATTATCGAAACGGTTAAAAAAAGCGGAATTAACGATATTGTTGTTGTTGACGGATATAAAAAGTCTGTGCTTGAACAGCATTTAGCCGGACAGAATATAAAATTCTATACAAATGAATCTTATGAAAGCACCAATATGGTATATACGTTGTTCAGCGCTCTGCCTGAATTAAACGCCGATATTATTATATCATACGCGGATATTATTTATGAAACCGGCGTTATTCAGAAACTGATTGACGATGAGTCTGATTTCTCGGTCGTTGTCGATAAAAAATGGCGGGAACTTTGGTCCGCGCGCATGGATGACCCGCTGAAAGATGCCGAAACCATGAAGATTAACGAGGACGGATTTATATATGAACTTGGTAAAAAGCCGAAATGTTATGATGATATTCATGGGCAGTATATCGGCTTAATAAAAATAAATAAATCTTTCGTAAAAACTTTTATAGAATACTATAAAAGCCTTGACAGAAAATCAATTTATGACGGCAAGAATTTTAACAATATGTATATGACAAGCCTTATACAATCTATTTCTGACAATGTTAAAAAACCAAAAGCCGTTTTCATAGAAGGCGGCTGGATAGAGATAGACAGCATCGAAGATTTAAACGCCTATGAATCGGCGGACATTTCCACACTTCGCATTTAAGCCGGATAAAAGCATATCGGGAATGTGGTACTCACTAGTTTGCCGCCAGTTTGCCACTAGCGCGCGGCAAAAAACTGCCGCAGTATCGCTGAAGCGGTTGTGTCGAAATTATTGGTAACTACCCGGCACCTTTGTTATCGAAGAACCAAATCTCCGCCGGGATGGGGGGGGGGGGGGCGATTCGGCACAGGCAACCATTTAAGGGGATTGGGCTTTGGTATTAAAAGCAGAAACAGACACAATATAAAAGT
>JAITDS010000056.1 GCA_031282435.1 Spirochaetaceae bacterium | reverse complement strand
ACCCGCCGCCCGCTTATCGAACAGGTTTTTAGCGCATGGCGGCCATTCATGGCTTGCAAAAACTGTTGAACAACCCTATTAGCCTCACCTGTTTTCTACACTAGATTGTAAAAAAACTTGCTTTACAAAAAAAACTGTGTTTTAATTATTTTATAGAGGTTTTGATGTCATGTATGATGAGAATGCCGGAGATTTTTTTTTAATAGTGCGATGCCTTGAATGTACGCGGAAAGTATGCGCTATAATATGCAAAAAGACCGCGTTAGTTTTTATGCACGGTGATTTGCTGATTGACACTCAAAAATGCGCGGGTTGTAAGGCTGCCGGATTCAAACGAGGGTTGCCGGAATGTGTCGCGGATTGCGCGTACGCCAGTCAAAAAGCCGTCATAACACAAACCAGCATAGAAAATAAACGCTCACAGGCGGTAAGCGCTTTGTCTTTTGGGTAGAGTGATTACCGGTTTCTGTCGTGGAATATATTAAAAGGGCGGGGAAACCGCCCAAAAGAGGAGTTTTATGAGTGTAAAACAATCATTTTTTGTGCTGGCGGATACTGAAAAATGTACCGGCTGCCGCGCCTGCGAACTTGCCTGTTTTGCGGGGCATCAAAAGAAAAGCCCGCTGACGGTAGGCGGTATCACTTCGCCGGTAATTCCGCGTTTGTTTCTTACGCGAGAGGGAACAATCTGTATGCCGGTTCAGTGTCATCATTGCGAGGATGCGCCTTGCCTGCGGTCCTGTCTAACTGAGGCGATTAAACGGCAGGACGGAGTTGTCGTCATCGACTCGAAGCGTTGTATAGGCTGCCGGAACTGCGCTATCGCTTGTCCTTTCGGCGCCGTTCAGGTTTTTTCCAGCGAAGAGTTGACGGAAAGCGCCGGCTCTTGCTGTCCCAAAAAACTGGTCTACAAATGCGATCTTTGCATTGACAAGGATAAGCCGGCCTGCGTGGAGAACTGTCCAAACAAGGCGCTGCGTTTGGTTGATCCTGTAGCCGAAATCGAAGAAAAACGCATCAACGCGATAAACGCGATGGGCGTTTCCGCTCCCGCTTCTGAAACAATGCCGCCGGCAAACAACGAAGGAGTTTAATGATGACAATAATAGCCATAGATAAAGATATTTGTACCGGTTGTCAGGAGTGTTCAAAGGTTTGTCCGGTTTACGCAATCGAAGGGAATCCGCATGAACCTCAAAAAATAGTTGAGGAGCGCTGTGTAAACTGCGGTCAATGTGTGCAAAAGTGTAAGTCTTATGTTTCGCTTATTGACAACGGCGCGGCGCTTTACGCCCAAAAACGCGCGGAACGTCATTTGCCGGAAACGCTTACCGAGCCTTTGTTCGCCGCTTACAATGTATGTCATCTTGACGAAGTTATAGAAGCGCTTAAAAGTCCTAAGTTTACGATGATAATGGCGGCTCCGGCGGTACGGGTGGCGCTTGCCGAGGATTTTGGTATGCCGCTTGGTTCGCTTACGCCGGGTAAAATGGCCGCCGCTATGCGGAGGCTTGGTTTTAAGAAGGTCTACGACACGAATTGGAGCGCGGACCTTACGATTATGGAGGAAGCTACGGAGCTTGTTAAGCGTGTTACAAGCGGCGGCGTTCTGCCTATGTTTACTTCCTGCTGTCCGGCATGGATAAAATACATTGAAACCCAGCACCCGAATTTGACAAAGCATCTTTCTACCTGCCGTAGTCCGCAACAGATGGCCGGCCCTATGTTCAAAACTTACGGCGCTCAAATTAACAAGGTTAATCCGAAAGACATTTATCTTGTTTCTGTAATGCCGTGTACCGCCAAGCAGTTTGAATGTTCCCGTCCGGAAATGAACGCTTCCGGCCAGCGCGATGTTGACGTGGCGATAACCACCCGCGAGCTTGCCTACCTCATCAAGTATTATGGTATAGACTTTAATTCGCTGCCTGAGGAAGAATTCGATATGCCGCTAGGCGATTATACCGGAGCGGGAACGATTTTCGGCGTTACCGGCGGTGTAATGGAGGCGGCGATTCGTACAGGCTATACGTTTATAACCGGCAAGGAACTTGGCCCCAAAGAAGTTGACATTAAGGCTGTGCGCGGGACTGAGGGTTTTCGTACGGCGGAAATAAAGGCCGGAGACCTTACGCTTAAAGTTGGAATTCTTACATACCTAAAAAATATAGATCCTTTAATCGAAAAAATTGAGGCGGGTACGCTGGATTTACATTTTATTGAGGTTATGACCTGTCCCGAAGGCTGTGTTTCCGGCGGCGGCCAGCCTAAACTGGTTCTTGACGCTGAAATTCCCGAAGCTTACAAAGATCGCCGGGAAGCTACTTTTAACCACGATAAGAATTTGCCAAAACGCAAAAGTCATGAAAATCCCGCTATAAAAAAGATTTACGAAGATTTTCTTAAAGAGCCTTGCGGCGAAAAATCGCATCATCTATTGCATACCACTTACAAGGGTTCGGGCGGTCATCATTGATAAAACGGCCTCTTCTTTCGGCAGCGCGTTAATACTTGCCGGAGGAAGAGGCTCCCGCATAGGCTGCGATAAAAAAACACTGCGTCTGAACGGCGAAAGCGTTATGATAAGCCTTGTAAACCGGCTTGGCGCTTTATTTGACGAGGTTATTGTTTCTTCCAACAATGAGTTTGAACATGAAAACGTGCTTGTTCTGAAAGACGAAATCGGGGCGGGGCCGCTTGCCGGCATTTATCAGGGGCTTAAGCATTGCAAAAGTGAATATTTGTACGTTATAGCCTGCGATATGCCGTTTACGTCGTCCGCCTACATCAATTTTATAAAAGATAAGATTGAGCGCGGCGGCGGTCCGCAAAAATACGATGTCTGCGCGGCGCAAAAAGACGACGGCTTCCTTGAGCCGTTCAATGCGTTTTACGGGAAGGGCTGTTTACAGACCGTACGCGCCGCGCTGGAAAGCGGCGTATATAAAATTCAGCCTGTGCTTAAGAAACTGCGTCTTTGTATCATCCAAAGCGGCGAGCTTGCGGAAAACTGCCCGCAGTCCGCCTTATTTTTTAACATCAATTACAAAACGGATTTACAAGAGGCCGAAACGCTATTGCAAAGTTTAGGCGATTCTTCAATTATTAAGCGTGAATTTAATTCTTTTTGAGGAATGTGAGCGCGATTCTCCGCTGCGGAAACACGACCCGCGCGCCGTACATCTGATAAAAACCCTGCATAAGAAGGCGGGAGATGAATTTGACGCGGGTGTTTTGGGCGGGAGGCGCGGGAAAGGGTATGTCCGGCAAATTCTTGACGACGGCAGTCTGCTTTTTTCGCTTGATTTAACGGAACTGCCGCCGCCGCGTCTGCCGTTGATTGTCGGGGTGGGGTTTCCTCGTCCGATTCAAACGCGCCGTTTACTGCGCGACCTTTCAAGCATGGGCGTAAGCGCGGTACATCTTATTACCTGTGAATTGAGCGATAAAAATTATCTTAAAACAAATCTGCTTTCGGACGGCGGGGCTTATTCCGCGCTACTTGAAGGCGCGGTTCAATCGAGGGATACGACGCTGCCCGGTCTTGGTGTTTTCCCTTCGTTAAAGGCGTGGCTGGAAAGCGCGGATTTTCCGGCGGACTGCGGCCTCATTGCCTGCGACAACGTGTCGCCGGAAGGGAGGCTGAGGGATTCGCCGCTTAGCGCTTTGCCGGCCGCGCTTGCCGTAGGGCCGGAACGCGGCTGGTCTGACGTGGAACGCCGTCTTCTTGAAAACGCCGGATTTAAACGTTTGTCGCTGGGGACGCGGGCGCTGCGTACAGAAACGGCCTGTATCGCCGCCGCCGCCGCTTTTATTTAGAACCAGTGTTCAAAAATTTTAAAAACAGCCGATATATAGCATATAACAGAAAAATGAGGCGTGTTTACGGGATATAGCACGGACTTAACGGATAAACAACGGGAAATGATAGAGCCTGTTTTTAGAACTAATAATGGGCGGCATCTTGTCAAACATCCCGGACGGGATTTGACAAACGCCGTATTATATCCGGTTAAAACCGGCTGCCAGTGGCGTTTGCTTCCAAAAGATTTTCCCCCGCATGACACGGTTTGGTCGTTCTACCGCCGCGCCGTAAAGTCCGGCAACCGGGAAAAAGCGACGGATGTTTTGGTAAAAAAAACTCGCGAGGAGGTCGGACGTAAAGCCTCTCCTACTTACGGGATTATAGATTCGCAGAGCGTGAAAACGACATTGGCTTGTGAAGAGAGGGGTTTTGACGGCGGAAAAGTAGTACCTGTTATTCAGGCGCTTTATCTCCGTTCTTGGTTACTTGAACGGCAAAACCCAATCCGGCAACCCCGTATTTCCCTCCCAATGAAACTACCTATATGGGTAGTCTTTTTATATACGGGATAATCTGGTTATGTCAAATAAAATATGCTTTTCGCCGCCAAATACCTTAGATATTTGAAGACTTTTACAAATAGGCGGGGTGTTTTTTGAGGAGTTAGGGATTGAAAGGAAACATCTGTCCCTGCGTACCTGGAGCGCCCGGTTAGTGAGGAAAGGGCCGCGTTTTTCAAAAACAGAAAAGACGCGTAAGATCGTTGCCGCCCTTGCTATAAACGTCTGGTTTTTTGAAAGAGTATGTTTGTTCAAATAATTATAGAACACCACCCTTTTCTTGTTGAAAGCACGGAGTGAAACCCACTGGCCGGCTGGCCGCCCCGCTTACAGTCGCGTATGTCAAGCGCCCTTTTCTTGTTGAAGGCAGGGCAGGAAACCCACCGGTGGGGTATGCTACCGCGTAGCGGACTTAAGCCCGCTTGCGGGCGGGCGGGATGAATACAGGGGGGGCGCGTGTCGCAAGCGCTTACGCGCTTGCTTAGGGAGTTTGCGCAAGGGATAGAAGCGGAATTTGGCCGCTTTAGCGGCCAAATTGGAGCGGATAGCCCGGTTTCCGGCGCGAAGCGCTGGAAATGCGCCCAAATTCTGATTGCCGAATTCAAGCATATTTCCCATAAGTCAACGCCCTTTTCAAAGTGAACGCGGGGGAGGAAAGCGGCTGGCCGCCCCACTGGCCGGGGTGGTCGCAGTCTACAGTCGCGTATGCCAAGCGCCCTTTTCAAATCAAACGCAGGGCAGGAAACCCACTGGTGGGGTATGCTACCGCGTAGCGGACTTAAACCCGCTGGCGGGCGGGAAAGGATTTGACTTTTTTTGCGGTTCACCGATAATGATGATTATGTATGACTTTAAAAAGCAAGCTGGCAGAACGGCGGGGCTTTTTGTTTGCTGCTTAACGCTGTTCTGCATATCGTGTGGTTCAAGTCCGGCTCCGATACAGCCGCCGGAAGAAAAAGCGCCGCCTGTAATTTCCAGTAGTTTTATTGAGAAACTTGCGGTTTTGATTGATGCGGGAGATATTGACGGGGCGTTGGCGCTGTTTGATACCTTGAGTCCGGAAGAAGCTGAAATGCGGCGCAACCGTATATTAAAGGCTTCCATACTGATTTCCGCGCATAAGTTCCAAGAAGCGCGCGCCGTTGCGGAAGAGTTGGTGAAGAAGGATAACGGCGATGTCGAAAGTCGTTTTATTCTTGCCACAATAGAGGCCGCCTCCGGCAAAACCAAAGAACAACGGCTTATCCTTGAAGAAATCGTAAAGGACGCGCCTAATCATGTTCCTTCGCTTAACGCGCTTGGACAGCTTCACACCGTCTCAAAGTCGCTGAAAAAGGCGGCTTCCTACTTTGACCTTGCTCTTGCCGTAAACCCTTCCGATATGGACGCGATAACCGGCAGAGCGAATGTGTACCGCTTGGAATATAACAAGGATGCGGCTGAGGCGCTTTTTAACAAGCTGGTTGAGCTTTACCCGGACCGTAGCGAGGCCTACGGTGAACGCGGCCGCTTCTACCGTGAAACAGGCAACCTGAAACAGTCGCTTGACGACCTTGATATAGCTAAAAAACTTAACCCGAACAGTTACTGGATTTCATACGACAGGGGCCGCGTACTGCTTAAACTTGGTAAACGCAAAGAGGCTCTTGAAGAGTTTGACAACGCGGTTAGGCTTAACCCTGATATTTTTATTGCCTACGAGTACAGCGCGGGTATACGCGACGAGTTGGAAGACGTTGACGGTGCGGCACGGGATTACGCTGTTCTTGCCCGCCTGCGTCCTGATTATTATTTTGCGCTTGAAGGTCTGGGTATTCAACAGATGAAAAAAGGTCAGTATGCCGAGGCAGCCCAAGCTTTTGCCGCGGCGTATAAAACAGCCCCCGGCGAAAACAACTACGCCATGCTTGCCGCGGTTAATATGCTTAAAGGCGGTGGAAAGCCTAATGAAATAAAGCCTTTTATAGAGCAAGCGATGAAAAAAGCCGACCGCAACAAGCTGGATTACTATGTTTTACGTTTGTTTTTTGATTTTTCAGGCGATTCCGACGTTGCCCGCCGTATTGATAAAGAAAAAAACCTGCGGACAAAGGCGCAAATGCTGTTTTATTTGGCAAACTATTATGATATTAAGGGCAACAACATACTGGCGGATAAGTTTTTTACGGAATTTCACGATATGAGATTCATGGATCTTGTGGAATGGCGCTTAAATGAATGGATTTTGAAACAGCGAAACATTCAACTTGGCAAAAACGGCGAATCCGGCGACAGCGTTAAGGCTGAAAAAGGCTAAATATGAGTGAAGACATAGGAACAAGGTTGAATTTAAATCTTGCCGGACGTGATATAATACTTATCGGCACCGCGCATATTTCGAGGGAAAGTATAGACGAAACACGCGCTGTCATTAAAGATGAACAGCCCGGAATGGTTTGTGTAGAGCTTGACAGCAGCCGCTACGCTTCTATGACGCAGAAAGATACTTGGGCAAAACTGGATATCATCAATGTAATCCGTAGCGGCAAGGGTTTTTTGCTGATAGCCAATCTTGTTTTGTCAAGTTTTCAACACAGGCTTGGCAACGAACTGGGTGTAAGTCCGGGTGAGGAGATGCATATAGCGGTTGATACCGCAAAGGAGTTTGATATCCCTTACTCTTTTTGCGACCGCGAAGTGCAGCAGACCTTGCGGCGGGCGTGGGCAAAATGCGGTTTTTGGAGTAAATGCAAGTTGCTGGCCGGTCTGCTTAACAGCGCTTTTACTACAGAAAAGTTGAGCGAGGCGGAAATTGAAAACCTAAAAAAGCAGAGCGAGCTTGACGGCATGATGGAAGATTTGGCGGATTACCTACCGGAAGTAAAGGAAACGCTCATCGATGAACGCGACCGCTATCTTGCCGCCAAAATTTGGGAAAATTCCGCTAACAGCAGGAATCGAAAAACCGTAGCTGTGGTTGGCGCCGGTCATCTTGAGGGCCTTAAACGGCATATTGAGCGTATCGCTAACGGAACGGAAGATTCGGATGTAAGCTATCTTGAGGTTTCTCCGCCGCCGGGGATTGCCGGCAAGATAATAAGCTGGGCGGTTCCGGTCATTATAGTCGCGATTATCGCGGCCGGCTTCTTTAGGCTGGGAGTCGATGTAAGTCTTGAAATGCTGGTAAGGTGGCTGCTTTGGAACGGTTCGCTCGCCGCCGCCGGAGCCCTTATAGCGCTTGCTCATCCATTGGCGATACTGGTCTCGTTTGTCGGAGCACCGATAGGGACTTTGAGTCCTTTTATCGGGGTTGGGCTTTTCTCCGGCGTGGCGCAAGCCTTGATGCGCCGTCCGCGCATAGAGGATGCCGAAAGTCTTACGGAAAGTATTACAAGCATCAAAGGCGTTTACAAAAACCGTATTACCCATGTACTTCTTGTTTTTCTGTTATCTTCTTTAGGCGGAATGATTGGCAACTTGATTTCTATACCGCGTTTGGCCGGTATTCTTTTTCAGTAAATTTTTTGTTGACAATATTCCGGCTTATGTTAAACTATCTCTATGTATATGGCGGGTTTGAAATCAACCGGAGATAAGCGTTATCCCGAACCGTGTAAAAACCCGAAAACCGCCACCGCTGTATACAGCGGTGGCGTGACTCTTAAAGATTTAAATACGCTATATATAAAAAACTAGATAGATCCCCCCCCCCCCCCTACACTATTTATAAAATACGCGGGTTTAATTTCCGCAAGCAAAGTTGTTCCTGGCTAGCCGCATTGTTTGGGCAAGTTCCAATGAAAACGGGCTTGCGGGCCATGTTTACGGAAAAGGTCCGCACAGCCGGATTATTTAACAAATCTAATACATTTTCATTACTATGCAGGTTTTATATTTTTGCCCGTACTAAAATTAACGTTTTTAAAGTAAAGGCGAATATGCGGGATTTCCTAAAGATTAGAGTTGTTCGGAAACTTCAGTTTCCACAAGCCAAACATGGCTTGGCCAACTTTCGCTTGAAAGACTTGGGCGACAAGCAACCGGGTTGGCGAACAAGTCCATTGTTTATGGGGATGCGCGGATTTTTCCAAACGGGGGCGAAGAATTATCAAATGAATATGGAGGTAAAAAATGATCACCTGTAGTATTTTCTTAATATTTGTAAAATTGCGTCTGTGATTTTGCCCGCAAGCACGGTTTAATAACCTGTCGCAAAATCGTTTGCGCGCTTGCCGCCGTGTGGTTAATTTGCGGCAACGCAATAGCGGCTGTAAAAATAGTTTTTGCCTACAAGATACCTCGCGGCTTGCCGCGAAGTGGTTCATTTGAAAAAAGAGTTGTCCGGAAAAATTCAGTTTCCGGGTAAATTACAATTAAAAACGCAAAATGCTGTGCGTTTTGCAGGGACTTGGGCGGCAAACAAAAGGCCGGCAAACAAGTCCGATGAAAAATAGGAGTAATAAAAGTGAAACAAAAAGTTTTACCGTTGGTTTTTTTAGCGGCGTTTTCAATTCAAAGTTTTGCGCAAGAAGAGACAGCCAATGCGGTGTTTATTGATTTAAGTTCCACTATCATTGGAGTTACATCCGGCGGATTCGGGATTGGAGCCGGATACGAAAGGGCGCTCAATAATTACTTTTCCGTGCTAGGCAATTTTAGCGTCATTGGTTTTGAAGTCAACGGTGGTGAATATCTTGGCATTGGGGTAATCGTTTACGGACGCACCTATCCGTTTTCCGGCGGTACGGCGGTTAGAGAATTTTTCATAAGTATAGGCGGCGGGTATAGCTATATAGACATAAAGTATAACGGAGAGGAAGACGTTTCAAATATAGTAGAAGCCAAAATCCTAGTTGGCTGGAAATTTGTGTTTGGACATCCAAACGGCATATTCCTTGAACCTGCCGCCGGTATTGGATTTGTTTTTGCGGACAAAGTAAACACTCCTCCCGGCATGGGTACAGTTCCACTATCAAACAAAATTCAGTATGGAGTTAGTTTGGGTTATGCTTTTTAAAATCGCCGCTTAGCCGCGGGGCAAGCGTCTACGCGCTTGGAAGGTCAACGCGCAAGCGATTGTAGGGGTGCGGAGCCACGCAGTGGCGAAGCAGACACGGCTACCCGCAGGGGGCGCGCCTCCTGCGGGTAGCCGTGGCCGGAGCGCGAAAGCGCGTAGCCCCGAAAAGCGCGGTTCCCGGCGCGAAGCGCCGGGAATGCGCCCAAATTCTGATTATTGAATCTAAGCATATATCCCGTTAGCCAAGGCGCCTGTGTTATATGGGGTAAAGGGGGAAGCTCACTGGCAGGCCGACGGGCTGGCGGGGGGAGGATTGTATTGATAGTATAGCGTTATGGGCCATTCACTTTTGATGCTGAATATAGTTAAAAAATTATTCCTTGCCTGTGTTTGCACGTTTGCGGCGCAGGCCATAAGCGCGGAGATAGAAACTCCGGTAATTAAGGCAAAACATCTTACAATGCATGAAGAACCTCTGTATGAAGAGGGTTTTACCCATTTTAACTATGCCAACCCGGATGCGCCAAAAGGCGGCGGCATTACCCTGTGCGCTATCGGAACGTACGACAACTTTCACAGATTCGCCCTGCGCGGCTCCTGTGCGGACGGTTATAAATACACCTATGACACGCTTATGACAAGCAGTGATGACGAAGCGGGAGTTTTGTACCCGCTTATCGCAAGCGAAGCGGAGTACGCGGAAGATTATTCTTTCATAATACTGACAATAAACCCCAATGCTAAAGACAGCGAAGGGCAGGCCGTTACGGCGGAGGACGCGGCCTTTTCGTTCAATATAATTTTTGAAAAAGGCGTTCCGCAGTTCCGCGCCTATTTTTCAGATGTTAAAGCGAGCGTTCTGCCCGGCAACCGCGTACGTTTTGACCTTGCCGGCGGCGACAAAGAAAAAATGATGTCCCTCGCCCAGCTCGAAGTATTCCCAAAGCGCTACTGGGAACAACACGATTTTTCCGAACCGCTAGTAACGCCGCCGCTGGGAACAGGCCCGTACCGCATAAAAGACTATAAAATGGGACAATACGTTATACTGGAACGAGTAAAAAACTACTGGGCCGCGGATTTGCCCGTAAATAAAGGCCGCTATAACTTCGATACGATACGCTACGATTATTACCGCGACAGCAACATGGCATTTGAGGCATTCAAGGCAGGCGAGTATGATTTCCGCGAAGAAAATTCCGCCTCCAACTGGGCCATAGGCTACAAAGGAAAAATATTTGAAAGCGGCGCGATAATCCGTTCCGAGCCGCCTGACGAAAGACCCGCGCGGACGAGAGGCCTCGTCTTTAACATTCAACGTCCTATTTTCAGCGATATACGAATACGCAGAGCGCTAAGTTATTTTTTCGACTTTGAATGGGTAAACCGCCACCTGTTTTACGACCAGTATAACAGGACGCGGAGTTTCTTTCAGAATACCAAGTACGCGGCGGAGGGGCTACCGTCGGAAGGCGAACTTGCGGTTCTTGAACCCGTACGCGGCCTTGTCCCCGCCGAAGTATTTACGCGGGAATATCAGCCGCCGCTAGGTTCCGGCGACGGTTACATAAGACCGCAGGCGCGCGAGGCTCTGCGGATTTTGAAAGAAGCCGGCTGGGAGCTGAAAGGCGGCAGACTGCTGAATAAAACAGGCGAACAGTTTCGCTTTGAATTTTTAATATACGACAGTACGCTGGAACGTTTTTTAATTCCGTTCCGCAATAATCTTGAACGCTACGGAATAATCATGAATATCCGCGCGGTGGATCAGAGTCAGTACATTAACCGCCTGCGCTCCCGCGATTTTGATATGCTGGAAAGCGCTTTTCCTCTATTCCCCTACCCAAGCTCGGATCTACTGATAGGGTGGAATTCGCGCTATATAGATTCGACATGGAATACGCCCGGCGTCTCTGATCCGGCGGTAGATTATCTTACGGACTATATCGCCGCGCTGCAAAGCGTGGGGGCGGGGGACGGGGGGGACGACCTGCTGACCGCCGCGGGACGCGCCCTTGACCGTGTTCTTACATGGAACAGCTATATTATTCCGGAATGGTATCTTGATCATTACCGTCTTGCCTATGTAAACAAATTCGCTATGCCGTCCGTCCGGCCAAAATATGATATCGGACTTGACTGCTGGTGGGTTATCCCCAAAAAGGCGCCTTGATTACCGCAAGAACGCCTAAATACGATAATTGGCATTTGGGCGCATTTTCACGCCGCTAAAGCGGCGCAAAAACCGCGCTTTCCGCTCCAATTAAACAGGACGGCGCAAAACGCCGTCCTGTTTAATTCCGCTTCAATCGCTTGCGCGGCTCAACGCGCTTTCAGCGCTTTGATTTTACAAGGTTTGCATCTGCAAACCCATGTTGACAGCGTAAAAGTCATCCGTTTTGTGAATCCGAAACCGGAATTGCCGGCGGGCAGCGCGGGTGATTGACTGAAATGTAGGAAAAAAATTAAAATTGATTCGTTCAATAATCCGGTTGACTGCCGGCTAAGGTGCGGGGGAACTTATAAGCTGTTTCAAGCGGAAACTTGATGTTATTAAACAAGCGCAATATAAAAAGCAGAGGTGGCTTTACGAAAATAAAAAAAACAGCGTTGATTGCGGCGCTTTGCGCCGTCTTTTTGACACAATGCGAGGTTTGGAACAAACCGCTAATTGAAGAATTAGAAAAAACATCAAGCGATGAAGACGTTCAAATAGAACGCCTGGAACGCCTCATCATAGTATCGCCGCCGTGGCCCAATACGTTCAATATCGGCGATGCGGAACCGGAATGGGAAAAAATAGGATTACAAGTAAGCGGCGTCTACACTTCCGGCGACTGGCGGCAATTGAATGCCTCAGATTACAACGTTACAGGCTTTAACAAAGACAAGGTGGGACAACAGACGATAGAAATCAGGGCGAGCGCATATAAGTTTATAATTCCTTACAGGATAAAGAGTTAGCCCATTGGGACTGTTTCATGCATGATTTTGTAATTCTTTATAGGATAATGAGATACGATTTTATATGCGCTCGCCCTCACCGCAAACGCCGGTCTTCGACCTTAGGCGCGCTTACCGCGAGGTGGTTTATTCGCATATTGTCTAATGCCCCCTTCAAGACAGAGGTTCATTTGTTAAAACACAACTATCTGCCGGCGGGGTAGACAGACCCCTCATGTTTCTATATAAAGAAACATGAGGACTAATGATGCGGGAAACAACAGAAATCAGTTATCATGAATTGAGCGTATTGGCGGCGGAATACCGTACCGTTCCGGTAACAAAGACACTACCCATAGCGGCGCGTGATCCAATAGAAACCTTCAAAGCGTTAAAAAATTTAAGCAAACAATGCTTTATCCTTGAAAGCCTTGAGGATGCCGGACTCTGGGGGCGTTATACATTTTTAGGCTACGACCCAAAACTGGAAATAAGCTGCAAGGACGGCTTTTTGACCATCAAGAACGGAACCGCGCTACAAATCGAGACCTTCGACCCCGCGGCGTACGTCAAAAACATACTCGATGAGAACCGCGGACCATCACTGCCCGGACTGCCGCCGTTTACAGGCGGGTTAGCAGGCTATTTTTCATTCGACTATATCAAGTACAACGAACCCGTCCTGCGGCGCGGTAAAACAGACTGCGGGGAACAAGAGTTCAAAGACATGGACCTGATGCTGTTCGACAAAGTTATAGCCTACGACCGGCTAAAAAATGAAATCATCATCATAATCACAATAAAAACCGGCTCGTTTGAGGAAAACTACAAACGCGCAAAAGGCGAGCTGGAACATTTGACGGGAATTATTACGGAAGGAACGCAGGCCGTAATACCACCTCTTAAAATACTCGGCCCGTTCCACCCGCTGTTCGACAAAACGCGGTACTGCCAAATGGTCAGACGGGCGATACAACACATTTACGAAGGCGATATATTTCAAGTAGTGCTGTCCAATCAATACGAAACGGAAGTTGAAGGCAGTCTGTTCGACACATACAGGATACTACGAAAACTGAACCCGTCACCATATATGTTTTATCTTTCCGGAGACGACATCGAGATAGCCGGAGCTTCGCCTGAGACCTTAGTCAAACTGAAAGACGGCGAAGTATTTACCTTCCCCCTTGCCGGAACACGGCCACGCGGCAAAACACCGGACGAGGATGCCGCGCTTGAAAAAGAATTACTGGCTGATGAAAAAGAGCTGGCGGAACACACGATGCTGGTGGATTTAGGGCGAAACGATTTGGGGCGCATCTGCGAATTCGGCACGGTAACGGTAGAAAAATACCGCTCTATAGAGCGCTTTTCCCATGTGATGCATATAGGCTCGACAGTGAAAGGCCGGCTCCGCGCAGGTAAAAACGCTCTTGACGCGATAAACGCCGTACTGCCAGCCGGCACGCTCTCCGGCGCGCCCAAAATCCGCGCCTGCCAGATTATCCGCGAACTGGAAGAGGGCGACGGCGCAAAAACGGCGGCGCGCGGGCTGTACGGCGGCGCGATAGGCTACTTGGACTTTTCCGGTAACATGGACGTATGCATAGCCATAAGAATAGCGTACAAACACGGCGGCAAAGTCTTCGCTCGTTCAGGAGCGGGCATAGTCGCAGACAGCAAGCCGGAAAAAGAGTACGCCGAATGTCAAAATAAAATTGCCGCGGTAATGCGCGCGCTTGAACAGGCGGCGGGGGGTCTTACGTGATACTTTTAATAGACAACTACGACAGTTTTTCGTACAACCTGTACCAGATGATTGGAGAGCTGGATCCCGATATAAAAGTTGTCCGCAACAACGAAATTTCCATTGAGGAAATAGCCGCGCTCCGTCCGGACCGCATTGTGCTGTCGCCCGGTCCCGGCAAGCCTTCTGATTCCGGAATTTGCCCGCGGGTAATAGCCGAATTCAAGCAAAGTATCCCGATACTCGGCGTTTGTCTCGGACATCAGGCTATATGCGAGGCCTTTGGCGCGAAGGTAACGTACGCGAAATACCTAATGCACGGCAAAGCGTCGTCCGTAACGCTTGACCTCTCCTGCCCGTTATTTTACGGCCTTCCGCCGGTCATCCAAGCGGCGCGTTATCATTCGCTCGCCGCTGTCGAGGCAACAATTCCGCCCTCATTATCCGTAACCGCGCACTCACCGGACGGCGAAGTAATGGGCGTTCAAGTCCGCGGCTTCCCCGTCTACGGCCTACAATTCCACCCCGAATCCATTCTAACTCCGCATGGAAAACATATACTAAAAAATTTTTTCCACTAGAAACGGCCACCCGTCAGTGGGGCGGCCAGCGGCTTTCCTGCCCCGCCTTCAACAA